>CANGOF010000017.1 GCA_947455515.1 Flavobacteriia bacterium | reverse complement strand
TGTTGATTGTATGGTTTGAATGTAGGAAAACGCTTTGCCATATAAAATCAATAATACAGGTTAAATATACTGATTATCAATTAAATAACAAAATGTTATTCTGATTTTTTAAGTAAAAAAAGAAGCTGTCCTTTTGAGACAGCCTCTTTTTTTTTGTCCGTTAATGAGATATAGACATATATATAATATCTTATTCTATTTCAAATCCCTGTGAAAATGTAACAAAAATTCTTACTAAATTATATGTCATAAAAAAAGTCTAACTTGAGGTTAGACTTTTTTTATATTAATAAAATTATTAATTAGTTAAATTTGAATTATCCAATCTTCTTTTAATCCTTTTAATGTATCTATTAAAGGATTATAATAACTTGTTCTATTCAATTCTTTTAGTTTTCTATATGGGTATAATGATTTGTTTCCAAACTCATCCTCTATAATTACATTTAAGCGATTAAAGAAATCTATATTAAGTTCTTTACCTAGTTCTTTTACAAATCTTACCGAACTATCAACAGAGCAACCAGAAGCACTTGCTGTTGTTTGATCTACTACAAATGCAATCGTATATTCATTTAACATACATGCCTTTGCTTTTAATGGCGTGCTATGTGCTTTCCAATTAATTGCAAATTGTTCAAGATTTTCTTGTACGAAAAGAGCTTCTGTTGGTGTTATAGGTCGGCTTGAATTATATAGCCATATACGACTATCATCTGAAAAGCCCTCAAATAGATTATAAATCTGCTGCATTTGCTATTAATTCTGCAACATCCAATACTTGAATGTCATGTTCTTTATTGAAATTCTTTACGCCATCCGTCATCATAGTATTACAAAATGGACATCCAGTCGCAATAATAGTTGCATTGGTTTCTAATGCATCTTCTGTTCTTTCAATATTAATTTCTTTATTTCCTTTCTCAGCTTCTTTGAACATTTGTGCTCCTCCAGCTCCACAACATAGTCCTGTTGTTTTACAACGTTTCATCTCAATTAATTCAGCATCTAATTTTTCAATCAATGCACGCGGAGCTTCATATACGTCATTTGCACGACCTAAATAACATGGGTCATGAAAGGTTATTTTTTTTCCTTTATATGTTTGACTACCTTCTAATCCAAGTTTTCCTTGATTAATTAAATCCTGAATTAATTGGGTATGATGAATTACTTCATAATTTCCACCAAGTTCAGGATATTCATTTTTTAATGTATTAAAACAATGAGGACATGCTGTAACTATTTTTTTTACTTCATATGCATCTAGGACTTGTATATTCATCATCGCTTGCATTTGAAATGTAAATTCATTTCCTGCTCGTTTAGCTGGATCACCAGTACAACTTTCTTCAGCACCTAAGACTGCAAATTTTACATTACAGTGATGTAAAATTTTAGCCACTGCTTTCGTTATTTTTTTTGCCCTGTCATCAAAACTACCAGAACAACCTACCCAAAACAAAATGTCTGGTGTTTCACCATTTGCCATCATTTCGGCCATGGTTGATACTTTAAATTCTGTACTCATATTATTTTTCAAATACTTGAATAGTAACTTGCTGTTCTACTAGATCGGTAAATTTACCTTTGTATTGTGTTGCTCTAACCATATGATTATCGATCCAATGGTAATTTCCTCCTCGAGGTTTCCCCATAACAATTCCATGGTATTTGAAACCGTGTTCCGCCAACCATTGTTCTGTAAATGCTCTGTGCTCTTCAGTTCTGGATGTGAAAAATGTAATAATATGACCTTCGTCATACCACTTATTTAATGTAACTAATGCTTCTGGATAAACTGCTGCAGTTAGCATTCTTTCTGGTTCTTCGTTTGGAATATCATCACAAATTGTACCGTCAATATCAATTAAGTAATTTTTTACATTTTCTGGTAAAACCGGACTTAATGCATGTCCATTTTCACTTAAAGGTATTAGTTCCATATTCTATATTTTAATTTTCAATTTCGATTTTCCCTCTCTTTTGCTTATTACCTACTATTCATTAATCCAGTTACCTCGATCTGAAGGTGAAAACTGCCAAGGAGCACCATTATTTTCAATATTTGTCAACATTCCAGTTAATTCGGTTGGCATTTTTGATTCTTCCATTACTAGATATCTTCTTAAATCTACAATAATGGATAGTGGATCTATATTAACAGGACATTCTTGAACACAAGCATTACATGAAGTACATGCCCAAATTTCTTCTTCAGTAATGTAATCACCTAATAAACTTTTACCGTCGGTGAAGTCTTTACCATTTTTACGTATTCCTTCTCTTATCTCAACCATTCGATCACGTGTATCCATCATGATTTTTCTAGGAGATAACAATTTACCAGTTTGGTTTGCTGGACATGAAGAGGTACATCTACCACATTCAGTACAAGTATATGCATCTAGTAAATTTTTCCAAGTTAAATCGGTAATATCTTTTGCACCAAAACGAGATGGAACATCTCCTTCGTTACCAGTAGTTGCAAAAGAGTCGATGGATGGATCCATCATCTTTTTCACTTCTTCCGTTACAGAAGCTAAATTGGTAAATTTTCCTTTCTTTTCTAAATTAGAATAATAGGTATTTGGAAAAGCTAATACAATATGGAAATGTTTAGAATAGGGTAAGTAATTTAAAAATGTAAAAACCATTATTAAATGTCCCCACCATCCTATTTGTTCGAATACGTGCAGTGTATGTTCTTCAAATCCACCGAATAATAAATTTGCAAGATGGGAAGATACCGCGAAATCATAGGAAGAACCCTTTAAATTTAGAATAGCTTCATCTGCACCATTCATCGTAAAAATAAATGTCACCAAAACAATTTCCATTAATAAAATTAAATTGGCATCATTTTTAGGCCAACCTGCTAATTCTTTCATGTTTAAACGAGGAAGTTTAAGTAGATTTCTTCTGGAAAGGAAAGCGATTGTTCCAATTAATGCTAAAATGGATAAAATCTCAATGAAACTTATCATAAACGTATAAAATCCATCCAAAAATGGTTTAAAGAAACGATGTGAATTTGTAAATCCATCTGTAAATATCTCTACTAATTCTATCTGTGTGATAATAAATGCAGCATATAAACACAAATGGAGTAGGGCAGGAATAGGCCTTGTAAACATTTTTTTCTGTCCTAAAGCCACAAGAATCATTGTTTTCCATCGTTCGGAAGAATTGTCAGTTCTATTTATTTCTTTACCTAATAGAATGTTTGAGCGCACTTGTAAAATGTTTTTACTAAAAAAGTAAAATCCTGTGATAAAAAGGATACTAAAAATAATAATTGACATACGATGGTTTTATGGTATTGAATCTAATATTTTCTTTAATTTTTCTTCATCTTTTTTAGTTATTTGAAGACCTTTTGGTCTTCTACTAAATACAGATAGTTTTATATATTTTTCTGGATGTTCGTGTAAATCATCTAATATGATTTGAATTTTTTTATTGGAATTTACCAATTCATTATATAACGTTTCGTCTTTTAAAAGTTTGGACAGATTCCCTCTATTTTGCTCTGTTTCTTCTAACGCTTTATTAATGGTTGTGATTGTTTTATGAGCGCCAGAAATGACATCTTTAAAATTAGATTTAACTAAATCATTCGAAAATGTATGTGCATTTCCTAAAATTGCAGAAATCTCTTTATTACTTTTATCTAAGTTTCTTGTAATATTAGCTACATTTTGTAGTATATCACTCAGTTTGATTTTTTCTTCTCTAACTAAATCATTCATTTCTAACGATAAGTTTCCGAATCTTTTGATTGCTAACTTTGCTTCGTTAATACTTGATCGTATATCGTTGGTGCCTCGTGTAGTATCAAAAAGCACTGTAATAGAGTTAACCATTCGGTCTATGTTTCCCATTAAATGCTGTAGTTTTTTAGAGACAGGATCAGCCATAGCTTGCACTTGTTGAGTCATGTCTAAAGCAACTGAACCTTGAAACATAGCTCCAGATTTATGATAACCTTTACTGATATCATCAGCAAAGGTTAAAATAATTGCTTTGTTAAATAAATCTAAAGATCCAATTTGAATTTTTGATCCCTTAGGTATTTTGATATCTTTATTTTGTATATTAAAAGTAACTTTTACTTTTCGTTCTAAAATCTCATTTGGTACATATTCGATAGATAAAACTTTACCTACTCCAACGCCATTTACCGCAACAGAACTTGCTGGCATAATCCCTCCTGAAGTTGGAAAATAGCCATAATAGATATCATCACCTCCAAGAAAACTACTTCCTTTTAAAAAATTAACTCCTGTAATTATTAAAGCAATAGCACATATTGCAATCAATCCTAATTTTATTTCCTTACTTAATCTCAATTTATTTCTTTATTATTTTGTTAATTGCTTGATTTAATGGAATTCTTACTCCATTTTCTGTTGCAAAAACAAAAGCTGCACTAAAACCTTTTTTTCTCATTTCATTTTTTAATGCATTTGCAGATTCAAAATCATTTTCAAATGATCCAGTAATGTATTTAAATATTACTCCATCCTTTTCTTCTTCAATCCTGATTCCTGTATACTTTTGTGACTTTAAAGATAGTTTTTTATCCGATGTTTCTAACTGAACTTTGAAAATAATTGTAGATTTTTTGTTTTGTTCAGAGGTCTCTGTTTTTTCCTCTTTTGGAGTATTTGATTGTTCAATAATTGTGCTGTTTTTTAATGTTGGATCATTTATTGTTTTTTTATCACTTTTTATTTCATCTACACCATCTAATTCATTTTTGTATTTTTTGAACGACTCAAACATGGCGCTAGCCATTTTGTTTTGAGATTCCGGATTTTTTAAAAATAGTTCATCGGAGGGATTTGTTAAAAAACCAGTTTCAATTAATACGGAAGGCATTGTTGTTTTATATAAAACCAAAAAACCAGCCTGTTTAACTCCTCGATTATACCTTCCAATTTCTTTAAATTCTGTTTGTAGAATTTCAGCAAATCTTATGGAATGGTCTAAAAAAATGGATAGTTGTAATTGTCTGGCAATAATTGCGTCTGGACTCATGTCAAAGTCTTTATATTTTGCACCTTTATCTTCTTCTAAATAGATGGTGCTATTTTCACGGTCTGCAATTTTTTGTTGTGATTCAGCTCTATGTAAACCTAATACAAATGTTTCTGATCCATAAGCTGCTGGAGCTGCTGAATTTGCATGGATACATATAAATAAGTCAGCATTATTACGATTAGCAATTTTAGCTCTGTCATCTAATTCTACAAATACATCTGTATCTCTTGTGTAAATCACATTGATTGATGGATAGGCTTCTTTAATTTTTGCACCTAATAATAAAGCTATTTGAAGACAAACTGTTTTTTCATTTGCTGAACTACCGTGGCAACCAGGATCTTTACCGCCATGACCTGCATCTATACAAACCGTTTTTATTGTGTTTATATCCGATTTTTTTTGGCTATAAAGTGGTATTGAATTCAGAACAATAATTAGCAATACTATGACTCTTCGAAAGTAAAATCGTTTTTTATATGGTAAGATACTTGTATTTTTATAGTTTTGCATCGTCTCTATTGCTAAAAAAACAAATTTAGATATATCTATTAGTGAAAATTGTCTATTCATATCAATTTTTCTTCGTTTCATTGTTAATAAACTTTGTTTCAATACTTGGTTATTCACAAAAAGACACAATCTATACTTCTGATGTATCCATTCAAAATATTGGAAAGTATTCTGCTAAAGATTCTATTTATAATGATTTAAAAAATAAAAAAGTTTATTTATATGGAGAAGCTAAGTTAGAATATAATGATGTAAAACTTTCAGCGCACTATATTGTTTTTGATATGGTTAATGAAGAAGTTTATGCGACCTATAAATTATTAGGGGATAATTCTCGGGTTGGTGAACCAATTATCATTCAAAATGGAGAGGAATTTCGAGCTGGAACCATTCGTTTTAATTTAAAAACTAAGAAAGGATATATTCAAGAGGCAGCTATAAAACAAGAGGAAATGTATTTGCAAATGTCT
Source organism: Flavobacteriia bacterium (assembly GCA_947455515.1). Classification (GTDB taxonomy): domain Bacteria; phylum Bacteroidota; class Bacteroidia; order Flavobacteriales_D; family Crocinitomicaceae; genus CANHVK01. Next base: position 28,341 of record CANGOF010000017.1, on the reverse strand, counting down.
GTAGCAAAAAGACATCCAACTGAAGAAATTCATTTTAGAGATGGAATGTTTACTACTTGTGATTTGAGGGAACCTCACTTTCATTTTCATTTATCTAAGGCAGTTCTCATTCCCAATAAAAAAATTGTATCTAAAAAAATGAATGTTTATTTACGAGATATTTCATTACCAATTGGCCTACCTTATTTAGTAATACCTCAATCTAAACCTAAAGATATAAAAAAAGGTAAGTCAGGAATATTAGTTCCAAAATTTGCTCCAACATCTATTTTTGGAATGGGGATTTCTGATTTGGGTTATTATTTACCTATTAATGATAGTTTACACACGACTTTTTTAGCTAATATTTATACTAGTGGTAGTTGGCTACTGTCAAATAATACTGAATATAAAGTGAAATACAAATTTAATGGAAGACTAAATTTACTTTACCAACAGAATTATCAATCGTTTCCTCATAAGAAGTTAGGCGAAAAATTTAGTCTAATTTGGCAACATTCTAAAGATAGTAAATCGAATCCGTATTGGAATTTCAGTTCAAATGTAAATTTTGTATCGGATAATAATAACAAGAATACTGTAAATCCTATAAATCCTAATTATTTGTCTAACACAATGAAATCGGATATTAATATTACACGTTCTTTTCCAAATAAACCAATGACGCTTGGGATTAAGATTAGTAGTAGTCAAAATTCGATAACTAAAATGATGGATGTTACCTCGCCAATTCTTACTTTTAATGTCACTCGTTTTGCACCCACCAAAGTGTTGTTTAAAAATAGAATAGGAGGGGATCGCTGGTATGATAAAATAAATATGTCTTATGGTTTTGAAGGTAAAAACATATCTACTTTTGCAGATTCTTTAATTCGAACAAAATATTTTTCTGCAATAAAAAACAAGTTTATTAATGGGTTTAAACAGAATATTACGATTACTTCAACCATGAAAGTATTAAAAAATACATGGTCGATTACTCCTACAATAAATTATTCTAATTATTATGATTTTCAACAAACCAATAAACAATTTGATTCAATTACTAACAAATTAATTAATCAAACACTTCAAAAGCAAGGAGCATTTTACGATGTTAATTTTTCAATTAGAGGAACATCGCAAGTTTATACTTACTATAGATTTCTAGGGAAAAAGAAGCCTTTACTTAGACATATATTAACTCCAAGTTTTGGGTACACTTACATACCAAAAAATCAAGTGCATCAATCATTTTATAGCGATATTAATAACAAAGCAATTTCATACTCAGTCTTTGAGAATTCGCTTTATCGGCAATCAAGTACGAATGCAGCAAGTTTATTTACATTTGATCTGATGAATACGTTGGAATTAAAAACTAAATCATCAAAAGATACTGTAACAGGGTTTAAGAAAACAAAAATTATAGATGCATTTTCAATTAATGGGAGTTACAATTTTTTAGCTGACTCAATGAAATTAACAAATCTAAATCTTTCTTTACGATTTAGTCCATGGACGTTTATAAGTGTAGTTGCATCATCAACATTTAGTCCTTATTCTTGGGATCCAATAACTGGAAAAACAAAAAAAGAATATGCGATTCAATCACATCAATCTTTGGGACGTTTGTTATCTTCAAGTATCAATACAACATGGACTTTAACTACTAAAGAAGGTAAACGGAAATTAGCGGAGAATAAAGATGCTTTTACTACAAAATATAATTCTGATATTCATTATTATTCGATGTTCCCAGAACGATTTTTAGATTTCACAATTCCATGGAAAATGAATTTTACACATATTTTCACAGTTCAAACGAATACAAATAAAACAATCATAAATTCAACGAATTTTTCGACTATACAAACACTTTCAATGAATGGAGATATTAGTTTTACAAAACGCTGGAAAGTTTCAGGTACGGCTTATTTTGATATTAAAACAAATAAAATAACAAACTGTAATTTTACCTTAACTAGAAATTTACATTGCTGGAATTTGTCTTTTTGGGTAACTCCAATTGGTACAAATAAAAGTTTCTTATTACGACTTTTTTCAAATGCAACTTTATTACAAGATGCTAAACTTGAACTTCGAAAACCACCAAGCGTATTTTAATTTGATTTGCCTTTAAATACGAATACAATTGTAGTTAGGCTTAATAAAATTAAAATTGTAAGAGAAATTATATAAAATAAACTGTTTTCAACAGCAAATATTATACCTACAGGGATAAGAAATGAACTGTAAAATATTGATTTCTCTGCGATTGAATGAAGTTTAAACTTACTATATAAAACAAGCATGAAACTTAGAATTATTAAACCAAAAGAAATATTCCAGTAGTTATTTAAGAATGATAAATTAATAGAAAGTATTAGTAATGAAATTCCAATAATCGAAAAATTTAAAGCCAATATTCCAATCAATGAAGATCTTTTATCGTCTAATAATAGGTATATTAACGAAAAAATTAATACACTAATAGAAATTTTCGAGAATGATAACCATTCAAATATATTTAGGGTGTTGTTAATTAATGATACTAAAGATGTCATTAATGCAGCTATCGATGTTACACAAAGTATTCTAAGTAAACGTACAAGTAAACGTACCATAATTATTTATTTAATTAATGCGTGAATTCTTCTACTTTTTTCTGTAACACATACTAAATTCCATAATGCACGAGCTCCTACATTTGCATCCCAATCACTTGTACTATCTGTGCCAACTTCATTTAAATCAAAACCAACAATCTCTTTACCTGATTCAACTAATGAGAAGAATAAATAATTGATTTCATCAAGTTCAAACCCTCCAGCTACCGGAGTACCGGTATTTGGGCATAAATATGGCTTAAGTCCATCAATATCAAAAGAGATGTATACTTTTTGTGGTAATTCAGAAATAATTTCTGAAACAAGCGTTTTCCAAGTTTTACCTTCAAATAAATCTTGTTTTATTTTCCAATCAAAAAAAGTAGATATATTTTCTTTTGCATTTATCAATTCAATTTCACTTTGAGCTACATCTCTGATCCCAACTTGCACAAGTTTTTCAATGTTTGAACAGTTTTTAAGAGCATTAAACATGATAGAGGCATGTGATTGTTCAAAACCTTCGTAAGCATCTCTTAAGTCTGCATGAGCATCAATTTGTAAAATTCCGAAAGGGATATTTAAACTGTCAATAGCTTCGATTAATCCAAGTGGTGTACTATGTTCTCCACCTAAAACTGCTGGTATTTTACCATTTTTTAATAATGAAACTGATTTTTCCTTTAAATTGTCTTTTAAAGCATTTTGAGCTTCATTCATTTCGTTAATCAAAGTTAAAAATTCGGGAGAATTATCTATATTTCCACCTTCTTCTAAAAAACGAATGTAATCCATCCCACGCAAACATAGATCGTCATTTATCTTTTTCCATTCTTTTGAGATTGGTGACATGAAAACTTTTGTTTTCCATGCTTCCTCTAATTGAAAATGATAAAAATCTAATTGTGTAGATGCGTCAAGAATTGCTTGCGGACCATCACTTGTTCCTTTGCCATAAGAAGCTGTTGCGTCCCATGGAATAGGGGTAATTATAATATCTGCTTCATCTTGTGTTACTGGAAATCCAAAAATGTTTCCATTTGCAATACCAACACCATTTGGGTCAAATGTTTCGTTCATTATTTTTTTAATAATGTTTTTACAAAATTTGGAGTTGCAAAACTTCCTGTATGAATATCTGAATTGTAATAACGTAAACCTTCTGTGCTAACAAAATTTTCGATTTCCTCGTCTTTATTAACCGTTTTAGGGTGGATAGAACCTTTTAAACCGTATTGGAAACTCCACATACCAGTAGGGTAGGTAGGAACATAAAATAAGGAAACAGGAGCATTTTTCTCACCGAAAATATCTTGCAACGTATGATTTAATTCAGAAAATGCTTTTTCATTGAACTTAGGAGATTCTCCTTGCGCAACTAATATTCCACCTTCTTTAAGTGCATTATAACAATTTGTATAGAAAGAAACTGAGAACAAGCCTTCAGCAGGACCTACTGGATCAGAACCATCAACAATAATTAAGTCATAAGAGTTAGCTTTGGCTTCTTTAATAAATGCGATACCATCGTCTACTTTAAGATCTAATTTAGGATTGTCAAAAGCGGCAGCGATTGTAGGTAAAAATTCTTTACAAGCTTTTATAACTTCCCCGTCAATCTCAACCATTGTTACTTTTTCAACACCAGGGTGACGTAAAATTTCACGAACAGTACCACCATCACCACCACCGATAACAAGTACGTTTTTAACATTTCCATGCGTAAACATTGCTGGGTGAGAAATCATTTCATGATAGTGAAATTCATCTTTGATAGTTGTCATTACCATATCGTCTAATGCAAGCATCATACCATATTTGTAGGATTCAATAATTCTAACTCTTTGAAAAGGAGACTGAACATCATAAAACACCTCACCTGTAAATCGTAAAGAAAGTGCTTGACTTTCGTCTTTATCTGTAAACCAAACATTTCTGGTATACATTTCAGGGTTTGATCTTTCAGATGCTTTTTCACGCATTGAAGTTATATCAAAGTCATTTCTTGTTAATAGGTTAACAGAACCTCTTTTCATTTCAAGAGCAGAATAGTTTTTTGCACCAAAACATTCTTTTAAGAAATCAAAAGAAATCCAAGCATCCATTTCACCACAGGTAAATAAATCAACTGCTGCATAACCATATTCTGGCCAAGTATGAATAGCAAGGTGGCTTTCTTGAATAACAACAACACCTGAAACTCCATAAGGAGAAAAATGGTGAAAAGTAGAATTTATAACAGTAGCTCCTGCTTTTTGAGCAGCGCCAACCATATCACGTTCGATATTTGCAACATCGTTCATTATATGTGGGTCGCAACCCATAAATTCAACAAGAATATGATTTCCTAAAGCGTGACTCATTTTTATTTGTTTATAGTTTCGGTTACAAAAATAAGGTAATAGAATAATTTAGCTCTGTTTTATGTGAATAATTCTATATTTATTGAGATTATTTTATAGTTAAGTATATATAAATAAGATTAAGTACTAATAATCCTGCCATCTTCCATCTCTATAATTCGATCGCAATTTTTTGCAAACTCTTGATCATGAGTGACAATTAAAAGTGTTTGTTTAAATTCGTGAGCTAACTCTTTAAAAATTTCAAAAACGTTTAAGCTGTTTTTTTTATCAAGATTTCCCGTTGGCTCATCTCCCATAATAATTAAAGGGTCGTTAATTAATGATCGAGCAATTGCAACACGTTGTTTTTGGCCACCAGATAATTGATTTGGTAATTTTAACGCTTCTTTTTCAATTCCTAAAATTCTTAGTTTTTCCATTGCTCGATATTCAATTTCCTGCAGGGAAAATTTGTTTAGTTTTAATCCTGGTAACATGACGTTCTTTAGAACTGAAAATTCATTTAATAAATAATGAAATTGAAATACAAATCCAATTTTTTCATTTCTAACTTTTGCTAATTCTTGTTCCGTTTTATTTTTCATAGCAACTCCATCGATATACAAATCACCTGTGTAATCTGTATCCATTGTAGATAAAATATAGAGTAGGGTAGATTTACCGCAACCAGATTTACCAGTTAGGGAAACAAATTCACCTTTTTCTATTTTAAAATTAATATCCTTTAGGACTTGAATAGTTACTGGATCGTGGAATTCTTTTTGAATTAACTTAGCTTCTAAACTTGGTGTCATTATTTACCTCGAATAATTATTACTGGATCTATTTTACTTGCTTTTTTTGCGGGGAATAATCCTGCTAAATAGGTGGTAGCAATAGAAAATAAAGCACCTATCACGTAATAGAATGGGTTATATGATACCGGATATGTTTTAATAGTAGGGAGAGCAGCAGTATTAAAAGGTATTTGGTCAATAATTGAAGTCAATCCAAACCCGAAAACCAAACCAAAAAAACCTCCAAATATTCCAATGGATAGCGCAATAGTAATGAAAATGTTTTTGACATCTTTACCTGAAAATCCTGTAGCTTTTAAAATTGCGATTGAATCCATTTTTTCATAAATCATCATATTAAGAATGTTGTATATCCCAAATCCTGCCACGATTAATAATGTTATTCCCACAGCATATGAAATTAATGTACGTATTGAACTTCCTGTTTCAAATTGTGCATTTGCGGTTTGTATATCAACCGCTTCAATATTAAATAATTTACTATAATATTTTGCTAATTTTGGTGCTTTATTGAGTTCAAATAATTTTATTTGAATATCCGTAATGTAGTTACTAGTTACACCTAATAATTTTTGCGTTGTTTCAATAGAACAATAACTTTGAATCTTATCTATGTCTTGAATTCCAGATTGAAAAAAACCGACTACTTTTAGTTTTACTCTTTCACCTTTACTTGTGGTGACTTGAATAATGTCTCCAATTGAAGTTAACATTTTGTCGGCGGCACCCTTTCCTAAGATAATACTGTTTGGAACAATGTTTAAATCATTGCAATTACCAGCTATTACATAGGTGTCAAATGAAAATAGTTTTTGTTCGTCTTGCACATTAATTCCATTTATTACTCCATTCAAATCGGTTTCACCTACATTATAAAAAACTTGAGCAGAAAGTTTAGGTGAGATTCCAAGAACTAATTTATCTTGTTTAAGTTTATTAATAATGGGGATAGCGTTATAGATACTTAATCTTCCACCATTTGGTTTGATTGATTGAATAAAGTTATATTCTTTTGTCGTATCTAAATTTTTATTTATAGGTTGGTTTTCAGAAGGTTTTATTTCGTTGAATAGCCTAATGTGTGGTGTTCGGTTTAATATTAAACCATCTAATAATTCATTTAGTCCATTCATGAAACCGAGTAGAGTAATGAACATGGTAATACTAAAAGTTACTCCTACAGCAGCAACAAGTGTTTGTTTCCATCGTGCTATCAAAAGTGATTTAGCAATATCAAAGACTAAATTAATTTTCATCTGGAATGATAATTTCTGTGTTTTTAGCTAATCCTTTTGTTATTTCAACATATTTTAAGTCCATGATTCCTGTTTCAACACTTTTCTTTTTTCCATTTTTAAGATAAACAAAATGGTTGTCGAATAAATATTCTCTAGGAATTAATAAGGCTTTTAGGTTTGTATGAATGATAATATTAGCCTCAAGTGTTAAATTAGGATATAGAACAGCTGGTTGAGATATAAATTTTCCTTCAATAGTAAACGTTTTAGATTTTTCATTCATAAAAGGAGAAATTTTAGTGATTTTAGCTTCAAATACTTTCCCTTTATAACTATCTAATTTTACTTTTATTTTTTGTCCAAGTTTAATTTTAGTAATGTCATATTCATCAATTTGAAGCTTTAATATATACTTATTATATCCTCCAATTATAGCAATAGGTGTTTGTGGAGTAACTAACTCTCCTGGTTTTTTAAATATGGTGTAAACTACTCCATCTATATCACTTTTTATTTTGAAATCCTTTACTATTTTAGAGGATTGATCATAGTTTCTTTTTCCAAGTTGGTCGTTTAATTTTAACTGTTTTGTTAAATCATCTAATTGTAGTAAAAGGGAAACGTAATTTGATTTAGAAGTGGTTGTAATTATTTCATAATTTTCAAAATCACTTTGTGAAATCACATTGTTCATTAATAAGTTTTGTCTTCGTTTTAATTGAATAGAATCATTCATCCATTTTGATTTCGCAGTGTTTAATGAAAATTTCAATTCTTTGATTTTATTTTTGTTTTGATTGAGATCAGTGAAATTTCTATTTAATTCAGCGCTTTTTAAAGCTATTAAACTTCCGTCATTCTCTAATTCTATAATTGTTTGGTTTTTAGATACCTTGTCTCCTTCTTCAATTTTTATGGACTTAATATAACCACTATTTAAAGAGATAACCTGGTATTGATTTTTACTTTCTATATTTCCAGAAGCATAAACAGTCTCATTGATTTTTTTGGTAACCACTTTTGTAGATATTGGAGTATGACTACAACTGAATAATAAATAAATTACATTTGATACAATAATTTTTTTTAGCATAATTCAAAATTTAACACCACGAATATACGTATTGATTTGTGCTTAAAATAGGATATATATCATAAAAAAAAACAGGGCTATTTCTTTTAGAAATAGCCCTGCACATAATTTAATATAAATATTATTTAAACATAAAAGATACTCTACGATTATGAGCTCGTCCATCTTTTGTATTATTTTCAGTTTTAGGTTGAGCAGATCCAAAACCTTTCACTTTGATACGATCTAATTTAACACCTTTTGCTAATAAATATTTCTCTACAGCTTTAGCTCTTTTTTCAGATAAAATTAAGTTTTTACAAACATCACCAGTTTGATCAGCATGACCTTCAATTTCAATCGTGAAATTTGGGTTTGCTTTTAATATTTCTACTACTTTATCCAAGTTAGCGTGAGAATTTTTTAAAGATGAACTTCCTACTTCAAATTGAACATCTTTCACACCTAATTCTGCTGCTGTTTTAGGACAAGGTAAAGAGTTTAAGTTTTTGGTGTTGTTATTTGACGCATTTGACGCATCTGTTGATCCTTCAGAACCCTCTGTAAGTTCAACTTCATTTGAGTTGGATTTTTTAATATCCATTTCCTCGATTAAGTTTTGAGCTCCATAACATTTGTCAATAATCCATAGAACGTAACGTATATCACATACAATAGTACGTTGAATGTTAGGTTCAAAGTAGATGTCTCCAGACATAGCTTCCCAGTTTCCATCAAATGCTACACCAATTAATTCTCCATTTGCATTAATACATGGAGAACCAGAGTTACCTCCTGTGATATCATTATTCGTTAAAAAGTTTACAGTAAGTTCTCCTTTTTTGTTAGCGTATCTTCCATAATCTTTATTTTTCCATAATTCTTTCATTATTGGATCTACATTAAATTCTGGAGATGTTGGATCTTCTTTTTCCATTACACCATTCAAAGTTGTTTGATAATCGTAAAAAGCAGCATCTTTTGGAGCGTATGGTAAAACATTACCATACGTTACTCTTAAAGTTGAATTTGCATTTGGAGCATACATCTTGTTTAAATCCATTGCTCTTACACCTTTTACAAATAATCTATTTGCACGTTGTAATTTTATTTGCGCTTCTTTAATAGCCTTTTTACCCATTGTTGCTTGGTATGCATCATCAATATCAGATACTAAAATGAATAATGGGTCTTTTAATAATTTACTTAAAGAGAATTCTTTCGAAAACTCCATAAATCTCTCTTTATTGGTGAAGATGGATTTTTTTTGAATTTTAGCTAAATATTTATCGATTTTTTTAATCCCTTTTTCGTTTAACATTTTAGCAAATGCGCCTTTTTGAGCATTTGGAATGTCTTTTAAATACATTTTATAAACCTCAGAAAGCGTTTCTAATTCAATATCAAGATTGTTATTTTTAAAGAATTCTTTCCAACGGTCTTTAGCCATTTTTTGTAATTGAGCTGATTGATCTTTTTTTCCAAGAGCCTCTAAATTAGCTATGTTTTTATAAATTAAAACATGTGAATTAATGTCTACTTGATTTAAAAATTCACCAAAGTAAACTTTAGTGTAAATCACCGAATTTGTAGCTCTATATGCGTCTTCTATATCTGCTAATACATTTGCATATTCTGCTTCACCTTTAGTAAAGGCGTTGTAGTTATTTTCTATTTCACGTTTTTTATCTGCTACCTTATTGTTTTTCAATTGTGCAGTTTGTCCAATAAAATACTTCCAGTAATTAGCAACTTGTGCATATTTTGATGAGTAATTTAATCTAACTTTTACATTTTGATCCATATATTTCTTCATGATTTGAAGTTTTTTAGCACGGATATCAACGATTTTTGGTTGTTCTAATTTGATAGCTTGTTCTACGCCATAAGAGGTTAAAAAGCGATTTGTGCGTCCAGGATACCCCATGATCATCGCGTAATCATTCTTTTTAATTCCGTCAAGTGAAATCGGTAGACTATGTTTTGGTGTATATGGAACGTTGTTTGCGCTGAAACCGGCTGGTTTGTTATCCGCTCCTGCATAAATTCTAAACATAGAAAAATCTGCAGTATGTCTTGGCCACATCCAGTTGTCAGTATCTCCACCAAATTTACCAGAAGATTGAGGAGGAGTACCTACTAATCTAACGTCATTAAATGTTTCTTTTACAAAAAGGTAGAATTCGTTACCAGCATAAAAATCTCTTACAAATGCTTCGTAATGTGTGCCTTCAACCGCTTCTTTTTCTAATACTTTAGCGATTTCTGCAATTTTTGCTGTGCGTTGTTCAGGTGTCATAGACTCATTTAATTCCTTTTGAATTAAGCTTGTAACGTCTTCAATGCGAACTATAAATGTAGCGGTTAAACCTGGAACTTGAATTTCTTCTGCATTATTTTTAGCCCAAAAACCTTTGTCTAAATAATTTTTTTCTGGTGTAGAAGCGTCAGCAATAGCATCGTAACCACAGTGGTGATTTGTTAATACCAAACCTTTTTTAGAAATAACTTCTCCTGTACAAAATCCTCCAAAAGAAATAACAGCGTCTTTTAAAGATGAATGGTTAATCGAATAAATTTGTTCTTGTGTCAATTTAAGACCATGTTTTTTCATATCTTCAAAGTTTCTTCCAAGCATAAATGGAAGCCACATACCTTCGTCTGCTCTTGAAAACAAACTTGTGCAAAGCACTGTTACAAGTACAAAAAGTTTCATTTTTCTCATAATCAATTAGTTTTTTTCTTATCCTAATGAAAGGGCTAAATTATTAAATAGTTATAGGGGTTAAAATTAGTGAAATAATCTATTTTAAGCAGTGTTTGATAAATAAACTTTTGAGATTTTATTTCGTTGCTAAAAATACACTTGCTGCATTTCCTAAAATAGCCGCATTTTTATCATGAAGTGCTGATATTCTAATTTCTACTTTCTTTTCGAATATTTTAAGTGTGTTTTTTTCCATAGCATCTTCTACTTTTTTCCTGAAATTTTCACCGCTCTGAGCAATTCCACCAAATAGAATATAAGCTTTCGGGTCTGAAAATGCTGTAAAATCAGCTAATGCTGATCCAAGTATTTCCGCAGTGTAATTTATTATTTCCGTAGAAAATACATCTCCTTTTTCTGCTTCTTCAAAAATTATTTTTGCATTCACGTTATTAATCGCATTTAATGAGGAGGATTTTTTGTTCGAAGACTCTAATTCGTTGAAACTTTTAACTACTCCAGTGGAAGAAACATACGTTTCTAAACATCCTTTTCTTCCACAATTACATAGACGACCATTTGGAATTATTCGAATATGTCCAAATTCTCCGGCGTATCCATGCTCTCCATATACGATTTTGTTATTAATAAAAATTCCACTACCTAAACCTGTACCTAAGGTGATAGTGACGAAATTTTTCAAGTCTTTAGCACAGCCGAAAATTTTTTCACCTACCGCAGCAGCATTGGCATCGTTTGTTAATTGAGTTGGAATATTAAATTTAATTTCAAACATTTCTTTTAAAGGTATGCATCCTTTCCAAAGTAGGTTAGGAGCGAAATCTATCGTACCTTTAAAGTGATTCCCATTCGGTGCTCCAATACCTATACCTACTATTTCATTTAGATTTTCTTGAATGATTTTTTGGTTAAATAGGTAATCAATAAAATCAATTGGATTAGTAAAATTTAGTGTTGGTTTACTTTCTTCGAAAAGAACATTTCCATTTCTATCTACTATTCCATATGCAATATTGGTCCCCCCAATATCAATTCCTAAAGCATATTTTTTAATTTTCATTTTCTTCTTTTCAACAAAAAAGCCCTAATTAATAGGGCTTTTAAAATTAATATTAATAATCATCATCGTCATCTTCTGGAAAGTATCGATTCTGTTTACCGCTTTTTTTATAAGCTTGCATTTTATTAGCTTTTGGACGGTCTTCTATTTTTTTCATAATAGGGTCTTTTTTCTTATCCACTACTTTGCTTGGTGTAGTTTTAGGAATAAAAACCTCTGGGGTAGTAGGGTGGGAGTCATCGTCTTCTTCTCTTTTATTAAAAGAAGTTGTAGTATTATTGTCACGAACAAACGGTTTTCTTTCTTGGTTTGAGTTGAAATCTCTTTTAGGTGCGCCATTTGATCTGTCCTCAGCTTGTTTAACCGCAATTTGTCTTCCATGCATTGTAAATCCATCAAGACCTTTAATAGCTGCGTTAGCTTCATCCTCATTTTTCATTTCAATGAAAGCAAATCCTTTTGATTTACCTGTTTCTTTGTCAATGGCAAGCGAAACCTTATTTACTTGACCATATTGCTCAAAAGCATTTTTTAACTCCTCTTGAGTAACGCCGTAGTCTAATCTGGCAACAAAAATGTTCGTCATAAGTTGTTTTAAAGTAGAGTTTTACCTCTTGTTGTTTTAGTTGATTTATAAATTTTTCTAATCCGAAATTAACAAAAAATTGTTTCTATGATTTAAAACGGATGAAATATTTTATTAAAAAGTAAAAAAAATACTTTTTTATTAAAATTGAAAATAAATAAATGGTTGAATTTCAGCTGATTTAAATTGAACTACCACTAATATTATTGCGATTAAGTAACACACTTTAATTATTAAAGTTGTATTCATTATCCAGTTTTCAATCTTTTTCTCCCATTTTTTTGGAGTGAAATGAATAAAGTATCCGACTAACATCACTATTAAAACAGTTTGATAGCCAGAAATGAATTCTATAAAAATAGAAGGTTTGAAATGCAATATAATTTGTGAAAGCACTTCACTTGCAATTTTCATATTCTCTGCACGAAAGAATATCCAACAAAAACATATAAAATGAAAAGTAAGGATCCAACTTAAACTATTTTTTAACCATTCTGTTTTCTTGTTTTCTATTTTTTTAGGTAAAATCGTCATCCAAAATTTATGGAAGACAAGAGCAACACCATGCATCGCTCCCCAAATAATAAATCTGAATCCTGCACCATGCCAAAGACCACCAATTAACATTGTGATTAGTAAGTTGACATAAGTTCGTATTTTCCCTTTTTTGTTTCCGCCCATAGTTATATAAACGTAATCTTTCAACCAGGTAGAAAGAGAGATATGCCAACGTCTCCAAAATTCAGTAATATTCTTTGCTTGGTAGGATGAGTCGAAATTTACATTAAAATGAAAACCCATTAATAAGGCTATTCCAATTGCCATGTCGGAGTAACCTGAAAAATCACAATAGATTTGCAAAGCATAACCATAAACACCTACTAAATTTTCTAATCCTGAATATAATGTAGGGTTATCAAAAATACGATCTACAAAATTTATACTTATATAATCAGCAATAATTGTTTTTTTTATTAGTCCACTTCCAATTAAGAAAACAGCTCTTCCAATCATATCTTTTGTTACAACAACAGGCTTAAATAATTGAGGGATAAATTCAGAAGCACGAACGATAGGACCAGCAACTAATTGTGGAAAAAAAGAAACGAAAAATGCATAATCTAAAACGTTTTTCACAGGTTTTAATGTCCCTCTGTATATATCGAACGTATAGCTTAAAGACTGGAAAGTAAAAAATGACACCCCAACAGGAAGGAAGATATCCATTGGTTTAAATTCATTTTGTGAAAAATTACAGAATATTTCGTAGAAAAAATTAGTGTATTTAAAATAAGCTAGTAATCCTAAATTTAATGTTACACTAATAATTAATATTATTTTTTTAGTTAGAAGATTTTTTTGTTTGTAAATGAAATTCGCTAAAGTAAAATCTACTATTGTCGATCCAATAAGAATTGTAAAATATAGTCCACTCGATTTGTAATAAAAATATAACGAAAACAGCGTAACGAAAGAAGTTTTAATTCTATGGTGTTTATGAACCATAAAATAAACGAGCATAAATGCGCAGAATAGAAACAAAAATAATCCAGAACTAAAAATTAATGGTTCTTCTGGATTGTAAATGAATTGATTCCAGAGTTTAAGTTTATCGATTTGAAACATACTTGTTGTAAGCGTTTATAAGGGCGTTAGTCAATAAATTTCCTTGGTGAATATATCCATCTTTTGTATAATGAATGCCATCTCTACTTAATAAATTGTTTTTTCTCCAATCTTGAGCACTATTTTTTCCTCCAGTAATTGAAAATAAATCCCAAATTCCCAAAGCGTTTTCTGTTGCGTATTTGATAATGGTTTCACTTATCAGCGGAAGGTTAAGATTTATGTTATGATAGTAAAATGAATTTGCAGGTGTTGTTACTATAATTGGACTATTTGGATTGTATAATTTAATTTTTTTTATTAATGAATCAATTTCTTTGTAAAAAATATCTGAATTGTAATTTTTTTGAAAAGATTCATTAGTACCCAAAGAAACAATAATTAAATCAGGAGATAAGCTAGGTGTTTGGCTGCAAAAATCAGAAGCTTTATTGTAATCTTTATATTTAGCACCGTTAATGCCGATAGAATGATAAAGAATTCCTGATTGACTATTTTCTAATAATGCACCAAAAAACACAAAATTAGATTGAATATTGGATACTTTTTCGGTTTTTATTTCTATATTATTTGTGATTTTTGATAACGAAAACGTAGATCTATAGGGTAGTTCTGGCAGTATGTTCTTAGTGATTTGATTTTCGACAGTGGTATCCGAAATTAACAGATTATAGGTTGAATCAATCTTTTGGTGGTAAAGGATGATTTTGTTAAATCCATAATTCAGACTATCTGTATTATATGTTTTTAATTTAATAAGAGCAGCAGAATCATATGTTTTTATTGTCATACCTCCTAATCCGATAGGTAAAGTGTTTTTATATGATACACATCTGCTACTTTTCCAATTGTTTTTACTAGCGGTCTGATAATTGAAAGGTTCGTTAGATTTTGAAATTTTTAAAGGAGTAATAAAACCACGACCTGCATTTCCAAAGTGTTTTTGAAGTGTTGTTCTTGTTGTGTGGGTAATATAATCTGCTTGAAGGTGAGAATCTCCAATATGTAAAATTGAGATTTTTTGATTGGAAAATAATTTTTGTGCTTTTAATTTTTGAAAAAAAGAGGATAAATAAATTAAATTCCCAAGTGTATCGCTTTGAATGTTTTCAAAACCATACGTTTTGGGAATCTTAAATTCAATTGAGTCTTGAGACTTTAAATGAAAACTAAGGATTATTAACACCCATAGCACGATTATGTGCTTTTTTGTCATTGTATTTTTTGTATTCGTAAAGTAGTGTATTAGTGAAAATACCGGCAATTTTTTCACCACCTTTAAAAGTCAGATGCGTAAAATCTTTATTAGCTAAAGGAGGTGAATTCAATACATATTTTACTATAGTGTTTTGTCCCCCCATTGCAGCAAACATGTCCCAAAAAGCAACTCCAGCGTTTTTGGCAATTTTTCGTTGTGCCTCAATCATTAATGGAATCGTGTTCATCGTTTGGTATTTTCCGTTTTGGCGTGTACCTCTATCAGACACTCCAAGTAATAAGATACTTGCGTTAGGATAATTTCGTTTAATTTTTTTGACCATTTTTGTCATTGATCGAATGTACCAATCCAGATTTGTTGTTGTTGGTCCAACCACATTTAAACCATATTGTAGTACAATTAACTTGTAATTTTGAAGAGAATCAAATTGTTTATGTCTTTTTTCAGAGATGTTAGCTAATGCTACACCAGAATTACTTTTCATACCAAAATTATCTACAATCACTCCTGAGCTATCCTCCATAGAAACACCAAAAAGTTTTAGATTCTGTGAGCTTGGAAAAACAAAAGATATTTGGCTTGTTTTGATGTTTGGTAGATTGTATGCTTCTAATTTATTTGAGGGTACAGTTTGGAAGCTTGTTGTTTTATTTCCTATAGCATAACTTATGGTTTCTTTACTACCTGTTTCGTAAAATACTCTTATGTTATTAAATCTCTTTAATCGTTTATTATGATTTACACCTGCATAGGTTACAAGATTGCCTGGGAGTGCGTAAGAACAATAACCTGCGGCAGCAAAAGGAATGTTTGATTTTCCATTTGTAATTATATTATAGGTATTGAATTGTTTAAATCGATGAAGTATAGTCTGTCTGAATCCTGCAATTTCCGAAGTGATTGGAACGAAACCTACACCGCCGCCGCCAAATCTATTTTGAAGAACTTTTCTTACTTCTGAGGTTAGTATATCCCCTTCTATAAAAGAATCACCAAAAAAAGCAATTCGAGTTTTAGATTTGTTTTCATGTATGTCTTTAAGTGCTTCAAAAATATGATTAAGTGCATTTTTCTTCACTGAATAATCTTCAAAACAAATCATTCCTGAGGGACAAGTGTCCACAAACTCTTTTTTTATTACGTTTTTAACAATTTCTTTTTTCGTATTTTCAGATTTAATATCGCTAAATACATCAATACGTTTTATTTCATATCCAAAAACTTTTGTTTTAGGAATATATGAGCAAAATATTAGTCCACTACATACGAGAAAAACTAATAAGAAAGAATGAAAAAGCTTGTTTTTAAGCATTTATTAATAATTAAAAATCTTTTATATTCTCTATAAAAAAAAGAATAATGTTTGATTAAAAAAGTTTGCAAAACTAAACTATTAATCAGATTTTACAATATTATTTTTAAATGAAAATATATATTATTTTCTTCTATTGTTTATAACTCAAAGCCAAATTGTTAATAAACTATTTTTTAGGGTTAGGCAACTCGTTTGAATTATATTCGTTTACTTATATTTGTACACGAATAAGTAAAATTAATTTACATTTTTATGAAGAAAATTGTATTGTTGTTGGCGGGTTTTTTGATTTCTTGCCTAAGTTTTGGACAGACAACCATCTGGTCGTCTGATTTTAGTAATACTTCTGATTGGAATATTACAAACAATAGTGCCGCTGGTTCTTTGAATTGGGTAATTACCTCTACTAAACCTACGACATTTAACAAAACTTTAAGTAGTTGGTTAGGTTCTTTTACTGCTTTTAATTCGAAATCACTTGGTAATTATGCTGTAGTTGACGGTACTAATACAGGAGCAGGTAATAGAACGGCTTATATAACAACTAAAAATTCTTTTAGTACAAATGGTAAATCAAAAGTAAAAGTAAGTTTCAATCAGTTTTATACTAAATATCAAGATGTTGTGTCTATTGAGGTGAGTACTGATCAAACGAATTGGACACCTTTTATATGTAATTCGACAATTACAATGGGTGGGGGGACACCGAACTCCAGCGTTTATTCAGTAGATATTTCATCTGTAGCAGCAAATAAACCTCAAGTTTGGATACGATTTGTATATGCCGGTAAAGTTGGTGATTATGATTTTGCTTGGTTTATAGATGATGTTATTGTTGAAGAAATAGTAGCAAAAGAATTGTCAGCATTAAATGCTTTCTTTTATTCAAAATCTTCAGCTTGTGGTTTGACAAATGATAAAGTTGGTTTTGCAGTAATAAATAATGGTACAGATGTAGTTCCAAATGGAACATCTGTAGCATATAAGGTAAACAATGGAAGTGAGGTAGTTGAAAGTGCTAATTGGTTGTCAACAAAATTACAAGCAAAATCAACTTTTGCACAAGGAGATACGGCAATTTATTTTTTTACAACACCTATAGATTTATCCGTAGTTCAAACATATACAGTTAAAGTCTATTCAAAGTTGAATGGAGATGGAAATACATCTAATGATACAGCAACAACTACAATAATAAATTATTCGCCTACACAAGTAACAAATCAAAAGTCATTTTTCGAAGATTTTGAAAATCCAATTGATAAAACAGGAGGATTTACCTCTGAATCAATAGATCCAAATGGTATTAAGTTTGGAATAGCATCTGTTGGTAATACATTATTAAATAGTTCTTCAAGTGCTAATTGTTTTAGGATTTTCGAAAACAATGTAAGTAGAGTTTCGGAGGATTGGTTATATTCCAGATGTTTAAATTTGTCTCCAGACTATACCTATACTTTATCATTTTACAATAGGGTTGGGGCATTATCATCTGGCAAAAATGCGGGTAAAATTCAAACAAGTATTGGAGCGTCTCCAGTGGCTAGTTCTATGACAACTATAATTGGATCAGAAAAAACATTAAAGCCTGATGGAAATTATTATCTTAATACAAACACGTTCAATGTAAGTTCTGAAGGTGTATATTACATAGGTTTTAGAGCTAGGAATACTGCAGTAGATTCTACAATCAATTTGAGAATTGATGACGTTTCTATTACAGCTAAAGGAAATAAAGCAGAAGTTTTAACATTTGGGGTGAACGCTCCATCGTTAATTCAAGGAAATATTAGTTCCGTAAACAATACAATAATTGTAACTGTACCTAATGGGACATTAAAAACGAGTTTGACAACTTTGTTTACTGTTTCACCTGGAGCGACGATCAAGTTGAACAATAATTCGTTAAATTCAGGAAATGTTTTTGATTTTACAAACATAGTAACTTGTATTGTGTCTTCTGAAGATGGGAAAACTTCTAAGACCTATACTATTCAGGTAATTGAGACCCCGTCACAAAAATCGACAGATAAAGACTTCTTAACTTATTCCATCAATGGAGTACAAGGGATAATTTCTGGGAATACTATTACATTGACATTGCCTTCAGGGACATCGCTAGGTAATTTAACTGCAGTGTATACTACCTCCCCAAAATCTTCTATAACTACTGGTGCGAATACAACTAACTTTACAAATCCAGTAACATATGTTGTAACCGCTGAAGATTTGACTACTAAAACTTATACAGTTACTGTAAATGTTTCTCAAGTTACAAAAAGTACAGCATGCGATATTACGGGATTCTCTATGGGTGTAACGCAAGGAACAATATCTGGAAACGTAATTACTTTGACTTTACCAAGTGGATCTTCATTAACACAAACTGCAACTTTTGTATTATCGACAGGAGCGTCTGCTAAAGTAAGCGCTGTATTACAGCAAAGTGGAGTAACATCTAATACTTTTTCATCTGATTTAGTATATGTTATTACTGCAGAAGACGGAACAACTACAAAGTCTTATACAGTAAAAGTAACAGTTGCTTCAGCTCCAGTTTTAGGATGTAAGGATTTGAATAACTGGAAAGATGGAAATAATACTACATCCGCATTGTATGCAACTGATTCAACAGGATACTCTGGTAATGGATATTTTACAGGAACTGGTTCCTATTATTTCCAAGGAGTATATGAAAAGTTTGAAACATTAAAAAATGATTCAAAAACATATAAATTATCAAGTGTGAAATATTCATTTGGAAAAGTTGTAGCTGGTAATGATACAAACACAATGTTGTTTATCGGATACTTGCCAGATGCTACTACACAATTACCTGGTACCACTTTATTATTTACAAAAAGAATAGCAGTAAAAACAGTAAAGGCTAATATGAGTAATACGGGTGACTATATCTTAGATTTAAGTAATGATAATATCAAAGTAAAAGGATCTTTCTACTCTGGTATTCAAGTTAAATATAGAAATAAATGGGGAACAGCAGCAGTAAGTCAAGATACAATAGCGCTATATTCTAATACTGCAGGAGCACAAGGTTCCACCTTGAACACAGCTTATTGTTCTTATAAAACATCTGCAACAACTACAGTTTATGATACAATCATGCCTGATAATGCAAGATTTTCATTAGGTGTTTACCCAAATGTATGTGATTTAAGTTCTGCGAATGATTTGTTAAGCTTTAACTTTACTAATCCAGTAGGAACAGTTTCAACTTCTGGAAATACAATTACCTTGACTTTACCTACAGGAACTAATCCTTCTGTATTAACTTCATTAGTTGCTAACTTCACAAATTCACCTAAGTCAATAGTAAGTATAGGTCAAGTTGCACAAGTTAGTGGCCAAACTGCAAATGATTTTAGTACGTCAAAAATATATACCGTAACGGCAGAAGATGGCTCTACAAAGAATTATACAATAACAGTAACAATTCAACCATCACAAAAATCGACGGATAAGGATTTCTTAACTTATTCCATCAATGGAGTACAAGGGACAATTTCTGGGAATACTATTACATTGACATTGCCTTCAGGGACATCGTTGGGTAATTTAACAGCAGTTTATACTACCTCTCCAAAATCTTCTGTAACTACTGGTGCGAATACAACTAACTTTACAAATCCAGTAACATATGTTGTAACCGCTGAAGATTTGACTACTAAAACTTATACAGTTACTGTAAATATAAGTTCAGGTTCTCAAAATACAGGTGCAGATTTATTAACTTTTGGTTTTACAAATCCATCTGTTACTGGTGTGATTTCGGGGTCTGCGGTTGCTGTGACTGTGCCTTTTGGAACAAATGTTAAGTCTTTAGTTTCTACATTTACAGTATCTACAGGGGCAATTGTTAAAGTTTCGAATATTACACAAACCTCTAATGGAAGTGTAGTGGATTATTCAGCTCCTGTAACTCTTACCGTTACTTCTCAAGATAGCAAAACAATTAAGACTTACATTGTAACTGTTTCTGTTACTCCGTTATTATCATCTGCAAAAGATATGTTAACTTTTGGATTCGCTTCTCCAACAGCAATAGGTACAATTTCAGGTAATACAATTGGATTAACGGTACCTTATGGTACGAATGTAGCAGCTTTAGTAGGTAACTTTACAACATCTGCAAATTCAACTGTTCGAGTAGGAGGTGTAATACAGATTTCAGGTACAACAACGAATAACTTTACATCTTCTATACTTTATACTGTTGTTGCTCAAGACGGAACAACGAAAGATTATACAGTAGTAGTAACTGTTTTAACTCCATCAGGAGGTACTGGTAATAGTTCAAAAGATATTACCTCGTTTGATTTATTAAGTCCATATATTACTGGTACAATCACTGGTACAAATATTACTATAATTGGTCAAGCAGGTTCAGATATTACGAAACAACAAATTCACTTTGTTGTTTCTGCGGGTGCTACTTTAACATTAAATGGAGCTGTTTTAACAACTAATGTTTCTATAGTAAACTTCTCGAATCCTGTAACTGTAACTGTAACAGCAGCTGATGGTTCTACTAAAAACTATGTAATTACGGTTACTATTCCTAAGAAAAGCGATAAGTTAATTACTTTCTTCAAATTCTTAGAAGTTCCTTCGGCAACTTCAATTATTGATGATGTTACAAAAGTGATAACCGTTCATGTTCCATTTGGAACAAGTTTGAATTTATTAACCTCTGTCTTTGGAGTTTCTTCTGGAGCTGTAGTTACAATAGGAGGAATAGTACAATCAAGTGGAGCAACGCAATTATCTTATACATCGGATGTTTATTATGTTGTAACGGCAGAGAATGGAACAACATCTACTTACACTGTAAAAGTAATAGTGGATCCTAAAACAGCAGGATTAGATGATTCTGAATTAATTAATTTAAAAGTTTATCCTAATCCATCCAAAGGAGAATTTATGATTCAATCTTCTATTGAAGCATATAAATTGATTGTTACAGATATTTTAGGGAATAAAGTTTATAGTTCGGATGTGGTTTCAAATGGAATAAATCATTCCTTTGATATTTCTTCATTCGGAGTTGGAGTTTATTTTGCAACTCTTGAATTTGAAGGTGCTTCAAAAATGATCAGATTAGAAGTTATTAAATAAATTTTAATAATTAATGAATTGCCTCTCGAGAAATTGAGAGGCTTTTTTTTTGCTTAGTAATTGAATATCTATCACTTGAATGTTTTTGAATTAATGAATGAAAAGAGTAATATCAATTACTTACTTCTTTTATTACATTGGAATTCAAGTATCCTTGTATTATCCATAAAAGAAACGTAATTTTGTAGCCCAATTTTGATTATGGAAGTACTGGAAGAGAAAGAAGTTTACGAGATTAAAACATTATATCCTTTTCAGGAAAATACTGTTTCAACGATCTTAGAAGAATTAAAAACTAATGGAGAGAATTTCAATTTATTGTACCAACTTCCAACAGGAGGAGGGAAGACAGTTATCTTTTCTGAGATAGCTAAAAGATATATTGAAGAGTATGGTAAGAAGGTTTTGATATTGACTCACCGTATCGAATTATCTGTTCAAACATCAAAACAATTATCGGCAATCCAAGTTGGTAATAAAGTTATAAATAGTGATGTTAAAAAATTAGAAGACAGTGAAGATTTTCAATGTTACATCGCGATGGTAGAGACATTGAATAATCGTTTGCAAGATGATGAAAATTTCATTCAAGATGTAGGTTTGGTAATTGTCGATGAGGCACATTATAATAGTTTTAGAAAGATTTTTCAATATTATCAGAAAGCCAATATACTTGGAGTGACAGCTACACCGTTAAGTTCAAATAAAGCTTTGCCGCTCAATGATAATTACAATAAATTAATCGTTGGTGAATGTATAGCTTCTCTTATTGAAAAAGGATATTTATCGGATGCGGAAACGTATACTTACGATGTTAATCTACATGGTTTAAAAATTGGATCGAATGGAGATTTTACCGTAAGTAGTTCGGAATTGGTATATGGTAATTATTTCATGCAAGAGAAATTATTATTTGCCTATGAAGAGGTTGCTGTAGGGAATAAAACGTTGATTTTTAATTCAGGGATTGACACTTCCTTGCGTGTGGAAGAAACGTTTAAAAAACGCGGATATAAAATAAGACATTTAGATTCTACATTTAGTGATCGAGATCGTAAGGACGTATTAAGTTGGTTTAAATCTACACCGGACGCGATATTAACTTCAGTAGGGATTTTGACAACCGGTTTTGATGAACCAACTGTAGAAACAATTATAATTAATAGAGCAACCAGGTCATTGACATTGTATCATCAAATGATTGGAAGGGGGTCTCGAAAGTTGCCAACTAAGAGTCAGTTTAAATTGATTGATTTGGGTAATAATGTGAGACGTTTTGGTTATTGGCAAGATTATATCAATTGGCAGGATGCTTTTCGTTTTCCAGATCGATTTTTGGAATCTAGATTATCTGAAGGGGATGATATTGAATTTGAAGTGGAATATGAGTTTAACAAAATACATAAAGAACGTTTGGATGTATCCTTACTTGAATCTTTTTGTATCAAAGATGAATATTTTGCTTGTTTAGATCGTGGTGAGAAGGGGAAATTAGCAGTGGATGTTTCATTAGAAAATCACTATGATGTTGTTATGAAAACGGCAACTGATTTTTACGATGCATTGGACATATTGGAAATGTTACAAGAGCATATTGAGCATCGTTTAAAGCAATATACTAAGTGCATTGCAAAAAGCACACCGAATTATTTTAAGTATTTGATGGAGACCTATAATAGACAGTTGAGACAGAAGTTTCGAATGAATTTAGAGGATGAGTAATCAAATTTGAAGATTTGAAAATGAGTTAATTTGAAAATAAATAAAATAGATAGTTATGTCAGACGATAAGAAGATTATTTTTTCGATGGTGAATGTGTCAAAGCAGACACCAACTGGTAAACAGATTATTAAGAATATTTATTTGTCCTTTTATTATGGGGCAAAAATTGGTATTATAGGTTTAAATGGATCTGGAAAATCTACAGTAATGAAGATTATTGCAGGTTTAGATAATGCGTATCAAGGAGATGTTGTTTTTACGCAAGGTTATACAGTAGGTTATCTTCCTCAAGAACCAGAATTAGATAATACTAAAACAGTAAAAGAAATCGTGATGGAAGGTGTTCAAGAAACAGTAGATGTTTTAAAAGAATACGAAGAGATCAATGCCGCTTTTATGGATGAAGAGGTGCTAAATGATCCAGATAAAATGGATAAGTTAATTGCACGTCAAGGGGAGATTTCTGATAAGATTGATGCGTTGGATGCTTGGGAATTAGACACAAAATTAGAACGAGCGATGGATGCCTTACGTTGTCCTCCGGATGATCAATTGATCGAAACACTTTCCGGTGGAGAAAAAAGAAGGGTGGCACTTTGTCGTTTGTTATTAAAAACTCCAGATGTCTTATTGTTAGATGAGCCTACGAATCACTTGGATGCTGAATCTATTGATTGGTTAGAGCAATATTTACAACAATATGCAGGTACTGTAATTGCAGTAACTCACGACCGTTATTTCTTAGACAATGTTGCAGGATGGATTTTAGAATTAGATAGAGGAGAAGGAATTCCTTGGAAAGGAAATTATAGTTCTTGGTTAGAACAAAAAGGCAATCGTTTGAAAGACGAAGAGAAAACAGCTTCTAAGAGACAGAAAATGTTAGCCAAAGAATTGGAGTGGGTTCGTATGAATCCAAAAGCACGTCAAGCGAAAAGTAAGGCGCGTTTATCCAATTACGACAAATTATTATCCGAAGATTTAAAAGACAGAGAAGATGTATTAGAGATTCCAATTCCAAACGGTCCACGTTTAGGAATGAATGTTATAGATGCAGAGAATGTCGCAAAATCTTTTGGAGAAAAATTGCTGTATGATGATTTGAACTTTAAATTGCCACCAGCTGGTATTGTAGGAATTATTGGTCCGAATGGTGCAGGTAAGACTACTATTTTCAAAATGATCATGGAAGAATTAATGCCTGATTCAGGACAATTTAATGTTGGTGAAACCGTTAAGATTGGGTATGTAGATCAGAGTCATAAAGACATTCATCCGGAAAAAACAGTTTTTGAAGTTGTTGCCGATGGTATGGAGTTTATTGAGATCGGGAATCAAAAAATAAATGCAAGAGCATATTTATCTAAATTTAATTTTGCTGGATCTGATCAAAACAAGAAAGTAGGTATTTTGTCTGGAGGTGAACGTAACCGTTTACATTTAGCAATGACGTTAAAGACAGAAGCGAATGTGTTATTGTTAGATGAGCCAACGAATGATATTGATGTGAATACACTTCGTGCATTGGAAGAAGGTATCTTGAATTTTGCTGGATGTGCAGTTGTTATTTCTCACGACAGATGGTTTTTAGATCGTATTTGTACCCATATTTTAGCATTTGAAGGAGATTCTCAGGTGTATTGGTTTGAGGGATCTTATTCTGACTATGAAGAAAATAGAAAGAAGCGATTGGGAGAGGCTGCACCAAAGCGAATTAAATTTAGAAAGCTAGCTTAGAATTCTCTAAAAATAGTTTTTTCTTCGTTCGACTTCAAAATTAATTTCCTCATTTACTATTGTAAACTGCGAAATTAATTTTTTGTCTGCCTCGATTAAACAATTTTTATAAAATTCAACGTCTAAAAAAAATAGATTAATGGCTGAAGAGCAAAAGAACAATCCATTACACGGAGTTAAATTAGAGCAAATTGTAACTGAACTAGTTGAAAGACTTGGTTGGGAGCATTTGGGATATTTGATTCCTATAAATTGTTTTAATAATAATCCGACGATTAAGTCGAGTCTACACTTTTTAAGAAGAACGCCTTGGGCTAGAACAAAAGTGGAGGATTTATATTTGAAGAAGATAATAGGAAGTAAAAAGTAGGAAGTAAAAAGTTAAAAGATATGTCAGTAAGAAATTTAGAGCCACAAGTGTTGTGGAAACATTTTGCAGATTTAAATGATGTTCCACGTCCTTCCAAAAAGGAAGAAAGGGTAGTAGCATTTATGATGGAATTTGGTAAATCGTTAGGATTGGAAACGATTAAAGATTCCATTGACAACGTAATTATTAAAAAGCCTGCTACTGTTGGCATGGAAAATAGAGCGACTGTAGTTTTACAATCTCATTTAGATATGGTACATCAAAAAAATGGTGAAACTGTATTTGATTTTGATACGCAAGGAATCGAGATGTTGATTGAAGGGGATTGGGTTACAGCGAATGGAACAACGTTGGGTGCAGATAATGGAATCGGTGTTGCAACTATTATGGCTTTGTTAGAGTCGACTGATATCCCACATCCGGCAATTGAAGCATTGTTTACTATTGATGAAGAAACAGGAATGACAGGAGCTATTCATGTTGATCCGAAAAATATTTCTGGGACTATACTTTTAAATTTAGATACTGAAGATGATGACGAGTTGTCCATTGGTTGTGCAGGAGGTATTGATACTAATTCATCTTTTGCCTATACGAATGAATCTGTTTCATCCGATTCAAAAGCAATAGAGATAGTAATCAAAGGATTGTTAGGTGGTCATAGTGGAATGGATATTCACAGAGGTCGAGGGAATGCGAATAAATTAATGACTCGAATTATTCGTCATTTATTAGATCACACTTCAGTGAGGGTTGCATCTTTTGATGGAGGAAGTTTGAGAAATGCGATACCAAGAGAAGCGAAAGCTACTATAGTATTTTCAGCAAATGAACTAACAACGATAGAAAGTTTAGTGAAGGCTTTTTCAGAAGAATTGAAGGTAGAATTCAAAACGGTAGAAACAGCATTAGTCATTGAATTTAATACCGTTGATTTACCTTCTAATGCTGCATCTTTTGATGATACAATTAAATTTGTAGACACATTGTATTCCGTAGTTAATGGAGTTTATCGTATGAGTCCAGATATTGAAGGGTTGGTAGAAGCTTCCTCTAGTTTGGCGCGAGTAATAATCAAAGATGGATCATTTACTACACAGTCATTACAACGCAGTAGTGTAGAGAGTTCTAAAAAAGATGTAGCTAATATGGTTAAATCTTCTTTTGAGTTGATTGGATGTGATGTAGTTCAAAACGGAGACTATCCTGGGTGGTCGCCAAACGCTCATTCACCGATTTTAACAATCATGAAGGATTTATACATTAAACGATATAATGAAGAGCCAAAGATTAAAGCTTGTCATGCAGGATTAGAATGTGGTATTTTAGGAAAACATTTTCCGAAAATGGATATGATTTCTTTTGGTCCTAACATACGTGCAGCACATTCTCCGGATGAGAAAGTTCAGATTTCATCTGTGCAAAAATATTGGGGGTATTTATTAGAAACATTAACGCAAATTCCTGCAAAAAATTAATAATCTATCATTTCATTGAATTGATAAAATAAACAACAACTATGAAGCGCATTACAGAATTTAGAAAATTATATAATTCAGATCGTTCAACTACTTTAGCGGAAATGAAATTGACTTATAGAAAATTAGTCAAGGAATATCATCCGGATAAATTTCAGGATGAAGTTAAAAAAGCAGAAGCGGAAGAAGTTAGTAAGAAAGTGATTGAAGGATATCATTTTTTAGTTAGTATTTCACCAGAAACTGCTGCTGCGAACAAGGATAAATACATTGAAAGTATTTCAAATTCTTTGGTTGTTGACTTTAATCATAAAGGACAAGTTTTACGTTTGGATTTTTCCGATGGTAACAGTTATGAATATTTTGGTGTTTCTCGTGATTTATATTTGAAAATGTGTCAATCTGATATCCAAACACGTTTTGCACGAAGAAAAATTTGTGAAGCATTTACGTATAGAGCGGTTACACAACAACCGATAGTAGCACAATAAATGGATACTTTCCAGCAAGATAGTAGGAAGGAATTGATAGCGTTAGCGAATGCTCGTATGCCCTATGGTAAATACGAAGGTAAGTTACTCATTGAAATTCCCGAAAACTATCTTGTTTGGTACCAAAATAAAGGTTTTCCTTCTGGAAAATTAGGAAATCAGTTAGCTCAAATGATGGAGATTAAACTGAATGGTTTAGAGAAGTTAATTTATCCATTGATCAAAAAATAAACCTTTTCAACGTTAATAAAACACGTTTTGTCGAATAATAGTAATACTATTATTCAAAGCAATTAATTTGGGCTATTTTTACTCGTATTTTTTTTAAAAATTAATTTATGAAAGTTTTATTTCATTTTTCTTTTATAGTGCTATTGATGGCACTTTTTTCTTTTGTAGGCCATTCTCAAACCCTTATTAAGGGTACCATAAAGGATGAAAATGGTAAGCCAGTTTTGTATGCTAATATCTATGTGAAATTAGCTAAGGTTGGCGGAGTTTCTTCAGAGACGGGGGAGTTTTCATTTTCGGTAGGGACAACTGGACAAGATACTTTGATTGTTTCAAGTTTAGGGTATCAAAAATTAAAACAACCTATTCTTATTTCTGGAAATGAAATGGTGTTAAATATTGTAATGAATTTCCCTGTTAAAATGATGGAGGAAGTAGTCATTTCTGCTGGATTGATAGAAGCATCTAATGAGCGTAGTGTAGCGGTTTTGAAACCATTGGATATTGTAACGACAGCAGGAGGTCAGGGTGATATCGTTGGGGCGATCCAAACATTACCAGGAGTTCAGCGAAACGGAGG
>CANGOF010000016.1 GCA_947455515.1 Flavobacteriia bacterium | reverse complement strand
GGTTTTACAGGAAAATTACACAATACCCTAGAACCAGTGGTTTTTGGTTTACCCGTTATTTTTGGTCCGAAGCACAAAAAATTCCCTGAAGCGCAACAATTTATCGAAGCAGGAATAGGCTTTTCTATTGAAAACGAAAATGATTTCTCATCAGCGATGAAGTATCTAGAAGATAACTTAATCGATATTCACCGTAAATGTGAGCGAGAAATTGATACTTCCAAAGGAGCAGCAGAAAAAATAGTGAATGAATTAAATTAACTATTTCCCTTTCAAATCCATTGCTTTCAAGGTGTTAATCATCAAGGACGCAATCGTCATTGGACCTACACCTCCTGGTACCGGGGAAATAAACGAACATTTTGGAGCAACCTCATCAAACTTCACATCGCCTGCTAATCTCCAACCACTTTTTTTCGATGAATCCTCAATACGGGAAGTTCCAACATCTATCACAACCGCTCCAGGTTTAATCATGTCGGCAGTTACAAACTCAGGTTGACCAAGCGCTGCGATAAGAATATCTGCAGTCAGACAAATGTCACGCAAATTTTGGGTATGTGAATGCGTAAGCGTTACCGTACAATTTCCTGGATTCGTATTTCGTGTTAACATGATACTCAAAGGAGTACCTACGATATTGGATCTACCAATAATCACGCAATGCTTTCCTTCCGTTACGATGTCATTACGGTGCATCAATTCCATAATACCTGCAGGAGTAGCTGATAAAAAACCTGGAAGATTTAACACCATATTCCCTACGTTAAACGGATGAAAACCATCGACATCTTTCTTAGGGTCAATCGCTAAGGTAACTTTCATCTCATCGATATGTTCTGGAAGAGGAAGTTGAACTATAAAGCCATCGATACTTGAATCTTCGTTTAGCTGTTGTACTCGTTTCAATAGAGTTTCCTCAGAAACCGAGTCATCATAACGAATCAAGGTGCTTTCAAAACCACATTCTTCACATGCTTTTACTTTCGCAGCAACATAGGTCATGGAACCACCATCTGTACCTACTAAAATAGCAGCTAAATGAGGGATTTTTTTACCTGCAGCCTTTCTGTCTTTCACTGCTTGTGCAAGTTCTTGCTTAATTGCAATAGCTGTAGCTTTTCCGTCGAGTAGTTTCATGTGAATGAGTTTTGTGGCGCAAAGATACGATTTTAAGTGGGGTAACACATTCAATTTTATCGTATTTTTGTTCTCCAATAACTCCAAATATGTTCAAAAAAATAACACTCCATTTTTTCAAACTTTTACTTTTTTGGATACTACTGTTCGACTTTCAACGTATTACTTTTTCACTTTTTCATTGGAGAAAATTTCAAAGTTCTACCTTCTTTGAATGGCTTCAATCTTTTGTTTTTTCGATTCGCTTAGACCTTGGAATGGCAGGAGCTTTATGCATTCTACCAATATTATTTCTGAGTCTTAAACTCGTTTCTAATAAACGTTGGATTTCTCTCACCTTTTATGGAATTCTTGTCTTTGAAATCATTTTAGTTTGCCTAATACATAGCGGAGAAATCAATGTTTATGATGAATGGAATCATAAATTAACCTCCCGTGTTTTTAAACATTTATCTAATCCGGATGAAGTATTTAGAACTGCTCCATGGAGTAGTACGTTTTGGTACATTTTCTTTTTTTCTCTGGAAGTATTTGTAGCTTGGAAAGGTATGAAATGGTTATTCAAACTCGACCCAATACGTATTCAGAAACATTGGTCAATCAGAACGCTTGCATTCTTTGGTTCTTTTATACTTTTTGGAGGAACCAGCTTCGTTTTACTTCGTGGAGGATTCCAACAAATTCCATTGAATATCAATGCAGCTATCTATTCTACGAATCCATTAAACAACGACTTATCAATAAACAGTTCCTATAATTTCGCAAAAAGCTATTTATTGTATAACCGAACAGACATTGATGAATTTATGCCTAAAATGGACACCCTAATTTCGGAACAAATAGTCAAGGAATTATATACTTACCCAAAACAGCATAACAACTATTTTCTAAGCACACAAAAACCAAACATCGTATTTGTTGTATTGGAAGGATGGTCTGCTAATGCAATGGGATGTTTAAGCGACACCAAAGGGGCAACACCAAACTTTGATAAACTCGCTTCGGAAGGATTATTATTTACGAATGTACGTGCTGCAAGTGGGACATCCGAAATTGGTAACTCAACTATTTTCAGTGGATTTCCAGCAATTCCAGAAGTGTCTATTACCATGCAGCCTGAAAAACACCGAAAAATCAGCAGTATCAACCAAGACTTAAAAAAACGAGGGTATACTAGTTCCTATCTTTTTGGGGGTGATTTAAAATATGGTAATATTGGTGGGTATTTAATGGATCATGGTTTTGATAAAGTGATTGACGAGAATAATTTACCAGATTTACCAAGAGGAAAACTTAACTATTATGATCCGGATCTCTATCGTTTCTTTTTAAAAGAAATCAAACAAGCAAAACAACCTTTCTTACAATGTGTTTTTACAGGAAGTTCACATGCTCCTTACGATCATCCAAAAAATGGAAAACAAAAATTTGAAGGTGTTGAAGCTGATTACATGAATTCTATTGTTTATTGTGATAAAGCTATTGGGGAATTTATTCGTAAAGCAAAAAAACTACCTAGTTATAAAAATACCTTGTTCGTATTTGTTGCCGATCATGGTCATGGAACGCCTTTCAATGAGAGTCCACATGTAGGTCCATTTTTCCGTATTCCACTATTATTTTGGGGTGAAGTTATTAAACCTGAATACCGAAAAAAGAAAATTAACACATTGGGTTCACAATCCGATATTGCTGCTACCCTTCTATATCAATTGGGTATGGATTATAAAAACTATCCCTGGAGTAAAGATTTAATGAATCCAAAAGTACCTCAATTTGCACTTCATACTATTAACAAAGGATATGGTTGGGTTACACCAAAAGGGAATATGACCTTCCAAATGCAGAGTAATATTTATGTGGAAGATTTGTTCGACCCTAAAAATCGAAAAGCAGAAATTAAGAAGGGAAATGCGTTACTGAATGAGGTATATCGATATTATAAAAAGTTATGATGTCAAAATCAACCATTAAGAAATTAAGGGTTTTTAAAGGAAGTTTTTAGTGTAATTTAGAAGATTTCACATTGCCCAAATTGAAACAAAATTACAAACAAAGTACATTCTTAATAAAGGAAAGCCAACTAAACCTACTACAATACATCTCAATTTCTCAATGGTAAAAGAAAATCTTCACTACCTTTGAATACAATTACTCCCATGGAAAAGAAAATCAACATTCGCAATTTATCGTTACCTGAGTTACAAGCTTCCTTTTTAGAAATGGGAGAAAAGGCATTTCGCGCCAAACAAGTGTATGAATGGTTGTGGAAGAAAAACTGTGGTAGCTTTAGTGAAATGTCCAATTTGAGTGTAGCATTGCGAGACACGTTAGAAACGACATTTTATATCGATAAAATTAAATTAGACGACCAACAAATCAGCTCGGATAAAACCATTAAATGTGCGTTTGAAGTGGAAACTGGAAAAGTTGTTGAGGGAGTGTTAATACCAACCTCATCCAGAACTACCGCATGTATTTCTTCCCAAGTAGGTTGCAGTTTAGCTTGTACTTTTTGTGCGACTGGTAAACTAAAATTACTAAGAAACTTAACTGCAGGCGAAATTGTTGATCAGGTTGTTTACTTGAAAAATCAAGCAGAATCACGTTATGGTCAATCCCTTACAAACATTGTATACATGGGAATGGGAGAACCATTACTAAACTATAAAAATGTAGTACGTTCCACGGAATTATTAACATCCGAAGAAGGTTTAGGAATGTCTCCGAAACGAATCACAGTTTCAACCGCTGGTATTGCAAAAATGATTAAGCAACTCGGAGATGATGAAGTGAAATTTAACTTAGCCTTGTCTCTTCACGCTGCGAACGATGAAAAGCGTAACAAAATCATGGAGATCAATGAATCTAATAATTTAGAAACATTGCAAGAAGCTTTAATTTATTTCCACGAAAAAACTGGTACACGCGTTACTTTCGAATACATCATCTTCAAAGATTTTAACGACACCTTGATGGATGCAGAAGAACTTGCCGAATTCTGTAAATGTGTCCCTTGTAAAATCAACATCATCGAGTACAACCCAATTGATGGCGAAAGTTTCCAAAAAGCCGATGAAAAAGCAACCAATGCCTTTGCTGAATTCCTTGAAGCCCGCAATTTAATTGTGAACATCCGTAGAAGTCGAGGCAAAGACATTGATGCTGCTTGTGGTCAACTGGCAAATAAAAATAAAGCGATAGCCAAAGAAGAGCGAATCTTAAAAACTAAATCGTAAACACCAATTTCACACTGAAATTTCTTCCCATATTATACACTCCTACTCTTCCTGTTACGGAATTTACAGGGGCATATTTCAAGCGACTTAAATGACTCTGATACGCTACATCTGTTAGATTTTCTGCACTTACATACACCGATAAAAATGTCGGATTCGTTTTTGTTTTTATTACTCCTCCTATTCCTGCACTCAATAATGAATAACCAGAAGTTCTTGTTTCTGTTCTATATGCTTGGAAATATTGATTTTGGGTAAAATAACAATCCACCGCTACCTTTGCGTACATAGATGTAAACGATTTTCTAACATTCTTAAACTGAGCACGCAATTCACCTCGGTATTTTGGTGCAGGAATATTTGGTAAATACTTCAAACTATCCACTTGTCCAGATTGAACCGCAGAAACATACGAAAAGGAGTTAGCGATATGCAACCAATCCAAGGGATGCGGGTGAAAATCCATGTAAAACTCTCCCCCTAATAAGGTCGCATTTCCTTGTGTAAATTGATAAGCTTGCGTCGGATCGTTAGCGTCTGGAATAGAATCTCCTCCAAGATGATTAAGCAACTTCTTTGCATAAATATAATTCGAAATAAAATTAACAAATGGGGTCAGTTCAAAAGTAAAATGTTCTTTATGGATGAAATAAGCTAAATCAATTTGATGACTTATTTCCGGCTGTAGACTTCTGTTTCCATATTCATAACGTAAACTCCCTTCGTGTTTCCCATTCGAAGTTAATTCAGCAATATTTGGCGCTCTATATCCACGAGAAATATTTAACTTCAAGGTAGACTTTTTAGAGATTTGATAGGTCGATCCGATCGATCCTGAATAATTCTGAAAAGAAGTTGACAAAGTAGAAAATTTCTCTACACTTTCTACAATCATTTTGTCTGATACTAAAAAACGCTTATCGTAGCGCATCCCTCCTGCAAGAGTTAATTTAGAAGTAATCGATTTTTGAGAAAAAACAAATCCACCGATATCATTCGATATATAATTTGGAATCATTGCTTCAAGACCTCGATTGGTATTTGTTTGATTCATTCCACTTATTCCTAGTGATGTTTCCCACCCTTTTTTCTCTTTGATATTGTATCGTACATTATAGTTAATGGTATTCAAATCAAAAAACAATTCGACATCTGAAGGATGATCGGCATCCCCAAATTCTTTTCGTTTATTGTTTTGGTAACCCAAATCCACATGTATCGAGCCTTTTTTTAATGGAAAAAAACTATTCGACATTACTCTAAAATGCTTTACCTCTTGATGAGGAAAACCAATATGATATCCTACTGTTCTCGAAAGAAATTGACCTAAACTATCGCGATCTCCTTCTACCATATTGATGGTGTTAGTATAAGAAGAAACCGTTAAATGCGTATACCCCCAACTTTTATGAAGACCAAGAAATGC
Source organism: Flavobacteriia bacterium (assembly GCA_947455515.1). GTDB lineage: Bacteria > Bacteroidota > Bacteroidia > Flavobacteriales_D > Crocinitomicaceae > CANHVK01. The sequence continues at coordinate 28,715 of CANGOF010000016.1, read as the reverse complement.
ATTCCCATCCAATTCTTGAAAACCAGAATTTTTAACCACACCATCCAATTTATTTTGGTAATTACTCGCTAATTTAGAAGTTAATCTACCTTCCCATTGAAATCCATTTTTACTTCCTGCATTAGAAAGAGAGTTTGCGATTAATTGATTATTGGATTGAAAATTGCTTGAAAATTGGGTTTTGGTTTCTCCATCTACCGGCGCTTTTGCAGAGATAAAATTCAAAACACCAGCAATCCCATCCGAACCATACATTAAACTACCAGGACCTTTCACAATCTCTACACGATCAACTGCATATTCATCCATTTCAAGTCCATGTTCATCTCCCCATTGTTGTCCTTCTTGACGAATACCATTGTATAAGGAAATTACACGGTTATAACCTAAACCACGTATAACTGGTTTAGAAATACCTGCCCCTGTTGTTATTTGACTAACTCCAGGAACATTTTTCAAAGCATCTACTAAATTGGTTGCACTCGACTGATTTAGGGAATTCATGTCCACTGGTTTGATAATAATCGGACTTTTTCGCAGCTCAGTTGATCGGCTGACAGCTGTTACAACTACTTCCTCCATTTCAGTAACCGAAAGATTTATGAAAAAAACAAATGTTGTGTCACTAATCACTCTTACTCGCTGCACCAAATTAGTATAGGAAGGTGCACTTATTTCAATAAGGTAATTCCCTTCTTGAATCGCTTGAAGGAAAAAACTTCCTGTAGTATCCGTTTGAACTTGCTTTTTTAATTCGGGTAAATAGATACGAGCATTTTTAATTTTTTGTAATGTAATTTCATCTTGAACTACACCTGTTACTCGGATTTGAGCAACGACATTTTGTGTGATGCATACTAACACCACACAGAGTATATATAATCTTTGTTTCATTGATTTAACTATTTAATAAGAATTAGAAGTCACCTTCACAGCAACTTTCAAAGGTTATTAAATACTTGGAGGACCCTTATTCTGTGATGCTAAAGGTTGAAAATGAGAGACAGAAGCAACATAAGAATAAGTGTTTGAATATTGAAAAGTAAGAAATCTAAATTGAAATAAAGCAATTCCATCATGTGGGGTAAATACATGCACATCACACAAGGAACACTTTTCCAATACCTTAGTAAAGTGAGCAGCGTGATGACATTCACTATGTTTATCTGCATAATAAATTACGCGTTCACATGCGTCTGCTTTCTGATAAGAAACAACATGCTCCGAATGGTCGTGAACCAACAAGGAAACAAACATCCCAACTAGGTAGGTGCAGGTAACTAATAGTTTTAAAAACGGTATGTGTTTTCTTTTGATCATACTTTAAGCGGTTTAAAGATAATCAATCTTCCCTATCATTCACTCGAAGCCACAAAAAAAGCGACTCCGTTTCCGAAGTCGCTTAATTCATAAACTATAATTTTTAATTTATAATCTCTCAAGTACTACCCTGAACACATTTCACAGTTTTCTGGATCATCCAATGAACAAGCGATTGCTTCTTGTCCTTCTTTTGTTAATGCAGCAACTGGAACTTTGTTAATTTCTGGCTCAGACGTAAATGCTTTATCTACAGTAAATTTAATTGCATCTGTAGCAGCTTTTGTACGTAAGTAGTACATTCCTGTTTTCAATCCTTGTTTCCATCCGTAGAAGTGCATCGAAGTTAATTTTCCGAAGTTTGCATTTTCCATGAAAATGTTCAAGGATTGTGATTGACAGATATAAGCACCACGATCTGCAGCTAAGTCAACGATTGCTTTTTGAGAAATCTCCCAAGCTGTTTTGTATAATGCTTTCAAATGTGCTGGAATCTCAACAATATTTTGAACAGAACCGTTGGAAGCCATTAATTTAGAACGCATATCTTTATTCCAAAGACCTTCTTTCACTAAGTCTTTCAATAAGTGTTTGTTTACGATGATAAACTCACCTGAAAGTACACGACGTGTATAAATGTTAGAAGTATATGGTTCAAAACATTCGTTGTTTCCTAAGATTTGTGCTGTAGAAGCAGTTGGCATTGGAGCTAACAACAAAGAGTTTCTTGCACCAAATTCCATTACTTCTTTACGTAATACATCCCATTCCCAACGAGTTGATGGAGTTACATTCCACATATCAAATTGGAAAACACCTTTAGATAATGGAGAACCTTGGAATGTTTCGTAAGTGCCTTCTTTTTTCGCTAAATCTTTCGATGCAGTCATTGCAGCGTAATAGATAGTTTCAAAAATCTCAGCATTTAATTGTTTAGCTTCTGGCGATTCGAATGGGAAACGCATCATGATAAACGCATCTGCTAATCCTTGTACTCCTAATCCAATTGGACGGTGACGCATGTTCGAATTTCTTGCTTCTTCTACTGGGTAGTAGTTTCCATCAATGATTCTATTTAAGTTCACAGTTGCTTGGTACGTAACTTCGAATAATTTATTGTGATCAAATTGACCATCTTCTGTTACGAATTTAGGCAATGCTAAAGAAGCTAAGTTACATACAGCAACCTCATCTGGAGCAGTATACTCAATAATCTCCGTACACAAGTTAGAAGACTTGATTGTACCTAAATTTTGTTGGTTAGATTTCGCATTCGCAGCATCTTTGTACAACATATAAGGTGTACCTGTTTCAATTTGTGATTCTAAAATTTTGAACCATAAATCTTGTGCTTTGATTGTTTTTCTTCCTCTACCTTCTGCTTCGTATTTTGTATATAAAGCTTCAAATTCAGCACTGTGTGTATCGGAAAGTCCTGGACATTCGTTTGGACACATTAAAGTCCAATCGCCATTACTTTCAACACGTTTCATGAATAAATCTGGAATCCATAATGCGAAGAATAAATCTCTTGCACGTTGTTCCTCTTTACCATGATTTTTCTTTAAATCTAAGAAATCAAATACATCTGCATGCCAAGGCTCAATGTATACTGCGAAAGAACCTTTACGTTTCCCTCCACCTTGATCTACGTATCTTGCTGTGTCATTGAAAACACGTAACATTGGTACGATACCATTCGAAGCACCATTCGTACCTTTGATGTAAGAACCTGTAGCACGAATATCGTGAATAGCTAATCCAATACCTCCTGCAGATTGAGAAATCTTAGCACAAGATTTTAACGTATCGTAAATACCATCAATACTATCTTCTTTCATTGTTAACAAGAAACAAGAGGACATTTGTGGTTTTGGTGTACCAGAGTTAAATAACGTTGGTGTAGCATGTGTAAACCAACCTTCCGACATTAAATTGTACGTTTTGATCGCTTCCGTGATATCCCCCTTATGAATACCAACAGAAACACGCATTAACATTTGCTGTGGACGTTCAGCAATTTCTCCGTTCAAACGTAATAAATAAGATCTCGACAATGTTTTAAATCCGAAGTAGTCGTATTTGAAATCACGGTCGTAAATAATACTAGAATCTAGTACTTCACGATTTTCCATGATTACATTATACACATCTTCTGCCAACAAAGATGCTGGTTGGTTTGTTTTTGGATCTACATACGTATATAAATCCTCCATCACTTCAGAAAATGACTTCTTTGTTTCTTTGTGTAAGTTAGAAACCGCAATTCTAGAAGCTAACAAAGCATAATCTGGATGATCAATTGTTTTTGCTGCTGCTGTTTCTGCTGCTAAGTTGTCTAACTCAGAAGTAGTAACACCATCATAAATACCTTCAATCACCTTCATCGCTACCGCCTCTGGACTCACCAACGGATCCAAACCGTAACACATCTTAATAATTCGCGCTGTAATTTTGTCGAATTTTACAGCCTCCTTACGTCCATCTCTTTTTACTACGTACATATCTTTATTCTATATTTAAGGGTAATTAGTTTCTATTAAAAATCTTCGTCCATGCTGAATCCGTGGTTGTCGTTCCCACTGTTCATCACTCCTGCTTTTTGGTATTCTGCTACGCGTTTCTCAAAGAAATTGGATTTTCCTTGAATCGATAACATATCCATAAAATCAAACGGATTAGTAGCATTGTATACTTTTTCATTCCCAAGCTCTACTAACAATCTATCTGCAACGAATTCAATGTATTGCGACATCAAATCACTATTCATTCCAATCAATTTCACTGGCAAAGCTTCCAAGATAAATTCTTTCTCAATCGCTACAGCATCAAGTATAATTTGCTCTATCTCTTTTTTATCTAACTTATTTACAACGTGATTATTGTATAACAAACAAGCAAAATCACAGTGCAAACCTTCATCTCTTGAAATTAATTCATTCGAGAATCCTAAACCTGGCATTAAACCACGTTTTTTCAACCAGAAAATGGAACAGAATGAACCAGAGAAGAAAATTCCTTCCACTGCAGCAAATGCTACCAAACGTTGTGCAAATGTACCTTGTTCAATCCAACGCAATGCCCAATCCGCTTTCTTGCGAACACAAGCCATTGTATCGATCGCGTTAAACAAGTATTTCTTATCTGCAGAATCCTTGATTAAGGTATCAATCAACAAAGAATAAGTTTCTGAGTGAATATTCTCAATCGTAATTTGAAAACCATAGAAAAACTTAGCTTCCGTATATTGCACCTCCGATAAAAAGTTCTCTGCCAAATTTTCATTCACAATTCCATCCGATGCGGCAAAAAATGCAAGAATGTGCTTAACGAAATGTTTTTCGTTCTCATTCAATTTATTTTCCCAATCAAGAATGTCTGTCGACAAATCAATTTCTTCAGCAGTCCAAAAACTTGCTTCCGCTTTTTTGTAAAATGCCCAAATGTCATCGTGCTGAATTGGGAACAATACAAACCTCCCTTCGTTTGGCTCTAAAATTGGTTCTACGTTATTCATAATATTCAGGTTTTCAATAATTTGTTACGTTTTAAAATACTATCCGCGCTGTTTTTCGTGATAGATATTTTTAACGGGGTTACAAAAATTGTCATTTTAATCAGTTCCTGCAATTAAAGAAATTCACAAAAATCAAACGTTTTCAACAACCCGTTTCTTTATCCCTTGTAGTACCGAAGAAAATCAACTTTTTATCGACGATTTAAAAGATATTCACAACGAATGAATTCAATTTGTCGATAAATAAATTGAAAATAATTCAACTTTTTTACTCACTTATATTACAAGGGATTTGTATAAATTTACCACATATTTAAGCGCGTGTCAAGAAAAATAAAATACCCTTTTTAACATTAAAATGTTTACAGATGTCGGAGCTCACAAAAACACTATCGGTAACCCGAATTTGGCAAAAAAAATTAGTTGAATGGAAAGACGATATCTCTCATTTAATCTATCCAAATTGTTGTCTCATTTGTGACAGCGAACTACCCAATAAAAACATCCCCATCTGCCATTTCTGTGAAAATGATCTTCCGTATACTTTATTTGAATCGTACACCCACGAAACCAATATGGACAAACTATTTTGGGGTAGAGTCCCGGTAGCATCGACCTATAGCCTTCTCTATTTTGAAAAAGAAACAAGTACCCAAGCCATTCTACATGGAATTAAATATCAGAACAAAAAAAAGTTAGCCATTGAATTTGGAAAACGCATCGGAAAACAACTTTCTCAACAAGCGAGTTTTGATTCGATAGACTGTCTCCTCCCAATTCCACTTCATCCAAAAAAAGAATACCTTCGAGGATACAACCAAAGTCTACTCATTGCTGAGGGTATTTCGTTAGAAAAAAATCTACCAATCGAAACAAAAGGTGTCAAACGGATAAAACATGGAGAGAGTCAAACAAAAAAAAGTAGATTTAAACGTTGGGACAATGTACAAAATACGTTTCGTATCGATCCAAAATTAATAGGAACCTACAAACACATCGCATTGGTGGATGATGTAGTCACAACCGGAGCTACCATCGAAGCATGCATTAATGAAATCAACGAAATATTTCCTAACCTTAAAATAAGTATCATCACACTTGCAATCGCTAAATAAATGGAAGAGAAAAAAATAATAATTATTGGAGCAGGAATCGCTGGTATCACATTAGCGAGAGAATTAGACAAACTAAACATTGCGTTTGAAGTCATAGATGCAGGGGTAAATTACAGTTCAAAAATCGCTGCAGGACTTATCAACCCTATGGTTTTTCGTCGTATGGCTAAAAGCTGGCGTGTGGATGAATTTCTACCTTACGCAAAAGAGTTTTATGCAATTGCATCCAAAGATTGGGGGAAAGTCTATTTTAATCTTATTCCTATTCGTCGTGGATTTGCACATCAACAAGAATTTGATTTTTGGCTAAAAAAACAAGAAATAGAAGAATACCAAGCCTATCTTAAACCACTTACAAATGAAGATCACGAAAACCAAGATGTCATTAATACATTTGGATCAGGTGAAGTGTTGAATGCGGCATTTATATCCACTAAACAATTTTTAGAAGACGCATTTAGTTGGTTAGAAAAGACAAACCGATTACGCATTGAAAAAGTAGACTATAACGCAATCGATCCTGCCAATACAAGCTATAAAGGAATAAAATATAGTGAAATTATATTTTGCGAAGGATACCATGGATTAGAAAATCCTTGGTTCAATTACCTGCCATTACAAGCAACCAAAGGGGAAACACTAACAATTACTTCGAACGAAATTTCAAGAAATGCTTCCTTGAACCGTAAATGTTTTGTTTTACCGATAGAAAACAAACAATTCAAAGTGGGAGCTACCTATTCTTGGGATAATCCAACTTTAAACATTACGGAAGAAGCAAAAGAAGAATTGATCACGCAACTCCAACAACTCACCCCTGGAAATTTTGAAGTTATCGACCAAGAAGCAGGTGTTAGACCAACTGTATTAGACCGAAGACCCTTACTTGGCCGTCATCCTATATATACTTCACTTGTAATTTTTAATGGCTTAGGGACAAAAGGATATTTGATGGCTCCTTTATTAGCAAAAGAATTAGTGGCTTCACTTTTCAACAACAAAGCGTTGGATAAGGAGATTCATATCGAACGTTATCAAAAACGTTTGCGTTAAAAAGATTTATATTTTTACTTAAAATTTAAAACATGAAAAAAATACTATTCTTTAGTTCGATACTTATCACCATAATTTCTTGCTCTCCAGAGGCTATGGTAAATAAAAAATTAACTGGAATGTGGCATTTAGTGTCTATTGACTCGAAAGATTTAGATTCCAATTACAAAGAACAAATTGATTTCGAACCGGATGGAAGAGGTGGAACAATTACGGAAACGAAAACTACAAATGGAATTCCTGTTGTTACTTATGGTCAATATGCCGTAATAAAATCTGGTGCACTAACCATTTCGCGAAATAAATCCGGAGGTGGATACGATGACACAGGGTATGATTTAACGAATATTTCTGATAATAATTTAACTATTACGCAAAATACCAACGGGAACAAGGTATACGTTTATAAAAAATAAGTGAATGAATTTATTTCAAGAAAAATTAACCATTGTTGCAAATCACTTCAACAACAAAGAATATAGTTTAGGTTACCGAAAATTTATCGATTGTATTCTTGACTCGAACGACTTATCCATGTACAAAGCATGCATTGAGTTGACCGACTGGAAAGAAACTACATCACCTTCGGAAGAGGAAATTCATACGCGCTTAACTACTATCCTAGAAAAATTAGCGACACTAAATGTTAATTCGAAAGAACACAAAATATTAATCAATGCCTCCAATATTTCCAAAAATTATGGAGCAAAAAAATTCAACTTACAAAACGTATCCATAACGGTAAAAGCGGGAGAAATTTGGGGGTTAGTAGGTGAAAATGGAAACGGAAAAACTACCTTATTACGAATCTTGGCACAAGAACTTTCCCATAATAATGGAGAAATAAGTTATGCGCAAGATACTGAAAACGTTTCTGACTACGAACGAAGAACACAGTTAGTATACATCCCTCAACGAACACCAAAATGGTTCGGACCTTTAAAAGACAACCTCAAATATGCAGCCTCTAGTTACGGCATTAAAGGGGAAGAAAACGAATTGTTCGTCAATATGATGATTATTCGTTTTGGGCTATGGAATTACCGTAACCTAAATTGGGACGAATTATCATCTGGTTACAAAATGCGTTTTGAATTGGCACGTACTTTTTTACGAAAACCAAAAATCTTATTGTTGGATGAGCCTCTTGCTAATCTAGATGTTTTAGCGCAACAATTAATTTTAGAAGATTTGAGAAATATGTCTTTGAGTCTTTCTAATCCGATTGGAATAATCTTGAGCTCCCAACAATTATTTGAAGTCGAAAAAATCTCAGACAAAATTCTATTCTTAAAAAAAGGGATTCCTACCCATTTATCCGACGCAAACGAAAAGGTAGATGATACATGCGTGATGGAATTAGACATCGACTGTACACGACCTGAATTGGAAGCAGCATTAGCACACTTAGCGATTGATAAAATCGATTACAATGGGGGTATTTATCTCTTGACTATCAAAGACGAAAAGGGATTCAATAAAATCCTGAAAGCGTTGCTTGAAAAAGAATTCAATATGAAATACATACGTAACATTTCACATTCTACCAAAAGACTTTTTGTATAACAGAACAATAAATACTATGAATTTATATAAAAAAATAAACACCTATTTATTAGAAAATCATCCATTAGTTTGGCATTCAAAAGTGGTTCAATTAAGCTTGACTGGTTTTTTTTTATGGTTAGTTTCGTATGTAGCAGGATATGTTTCTACGGATATTTATGATTTGCAAAATCATAGTATTATTGCACAATATCAGTATAGTGGTTATGCGTTCTTTCATATAATTTCCGTTATAATTATCTTGAGTGTATGGGCAATTTTCTTTTTTAGAAACAACGGATTTAAACGTTTTTATCCAATTTGCAAAGGATATTTTACGAAATTATTCTTCTTATTGTTTTTCCCGTTTTTACTTCTAATATTTGCGAATTTACCCTTCTCTTTTGGAGCAAAAAATAAAACTACATCCATTTTTTCAAACTATAATATGGATGATTATACAGATAAAATAAATCTTGCGGCACCATTTTTAGTTCATAATGTATCTGATTATGCAATGAATTATAGAATCTACCCTAAACCATTTCCATTAGAAAACATAAATTACGATACGGAGGAAGAAAAATGGGAAAGTGGTGATTTATTTATAAAAAAAGACAACAAATTTGACACATTTAACCCATATATTCTAAATGATGAAATCGTTCAATTTGGCTCTAAAAAACTTATCCTTTATCAGACTCATCTCGATTATTTAGATAAAAATAAGTGCAATGAGATCACCGTAATAGATTCTATCTATACACTTAAAAATCTACCCCAATTATATAAAACAAGTGTTTTGAACTATTCATATGTGTTCTTCAATAATCATGAACGTTCAGATCTATTCAATGAAAGCGGTTATCCTAACGAATATGTAAAAAGCGATTATAATGATGAAGAAGTTTATGTGAAAAAAGTCGCTCCAAAAATTCATAACTACATTGAAGACAACAATAAACTAAAAATTAAAGAAATACTCGAACAATTAAAAAGTATATGTCAAGAATTTAAAATAAAAAACAACCTAAATTCCAATCTATTAACCGAATTCCTTGATGCAAAAGAGTATTCAAATTTCAATAGTCAACTTGTGCAATTTGAAAAGAGTATCTACCATGATGAAGTAGTAAAGTTAAATTACAATAGCAAACAAGATCTAATTTTAAAACTAGAAACACCTAAAAAAATCGATGAATATGATACGCATTACACACATTTCTTTTGTGAAATGAATAAATTATTCAATGTATTAGAAGCTAACCATGAAACAAATCAATTTTATCTAAATAAATATGAAATAGTGATTCAAATATTCATCGTATTAGGAATTATTTGGCTTATTATTTTGTTTGAATTTACATTATTACCAAGTTTTTTAATTAGTATTCCAGTTACTGGTGTGATTGCACTTTTAGTTCCTCTATTTACCTACTTAGTATTCAACTTTGAAGGAACTATACTAATCGATAATTATATCGTTTCTGCTGTAATAATCTTACTCGCCACATTACTTGGATTGTACTATATAAAATTTAAAAAAATGATTATTTCAATATTGATGAATATGACTTATTTCATTGCACCGTTTATCTTTTACTCACCAATTTATTATTTATTAAAAATCGAAAAAAAAGTGAAAGTTATTGATCTTTGTTTAGAAGATGGATATGACATTGAAACTATCAGACCTTATCGTTTTCTCGAAAATCCATTTTTATTCTTCCTCGCATCCTTATTAGGCATCCTATTATTTTTCTTACTACTTCGTAAATGGAAAGCGTATAAAGAATAAGAAAACAGCTACTTATGTTGCATATTAAAAATACTTTTTATAATTTTCAGCAATAAACGATTAAAAAAACACAAAATGGCTACAGTATTTGAAACCAGACTTATCGGAAACATTGGTAAAGATGCCACTCAAAAAACAATGGAAAGAGGTGTGATAGCAATTAATTTTCCTGTTGCTCACAACAAAAACTGGAGAGACAAACGCTCAGGTGAATCCAAAACAAAAACAACTTGGGTAAATTGCACGATTTGGAAAAAAGAAGGTGCTAACTTACGCATCTTAGATTTCCTTAAAAAAGGTGCGTTAGTAGAACTAATTGGTTCCCCTTTTGCGAAAGCGTATACGATGGAAGATGGATTTGTTCGTACAGAAATCCGTTTAAATGTCGCTCAAACAAATATTTTACGTCCTGCAAAATTTGATGGAACTATGACAGAAGACATCATCGACGAAGTGGAAAATGAAGATAATGAGTATGTTGATTCAGCATTGGAAGATTTCTCAATTGACGAAGATGATTTTTAGTCAAAAAAAACAAAAAATATTTTTAGAATTAATTTTAGAATTAATTTTTTTATATATATTTGCACTCACAATTCAGTCGGAATTGTAAAATGCTTTCTTAGCTCAGTCGGTTAGAGCATCTGACTGTTAATCAGAGGGTCCCTGGTTCGAGCCCAGGAGAGAGCGCTAGAAGCCTTACAGAAATGTAAGGCTTTTTTTTTGAATATTCATTACTCTATTATTCAGATGCTAAATAATCCACTAATCATTGACGAACTAACCAAATTATTTGTTGCACTTATCGTTGGTGCAGTAATAGGTGCAGAACGTGAGTACAAAAGTAAAGCTGCAGGTTTTAGAACAGTTATTTTAATAACTGTTGGATCCACGCTTTTTACTATGATTTCAAACCTAATTAGCAATGATGGTCGTATCGCATCAAATATCGTTACTGGTATTGGTTTTTTAGGTGCTGGAGCAATCTTCCGTGAAGGTATGAATGTCAAAGGACTTACTACTGCGACTACCATTTGGATATCCGCTGCAATTGGAATGGCAATCGGTATTGGAAAATATGAATTTGCTTTAGCAGCACTTGTGATTGTTATGATAGTATTATTGAGTTTTACATGGATTCAAAAACTTATTGAACGAACAAATAAAATTGAAACCTATACGATTTCATTTATTAAATCAAATGAATTTGACTTCGATGAATTATTAAAATTCATTGAAAAACAAAATTTAAACGTTTCAATTTCAAAAAAAATCAAAACACAAAGTATGCATACCGGAATTTTTTCAATTCAAGGATCCAAACATAACCATGAGAATTTAACGAAAGCGCTCTACGAAACTGAATATATAATTGAGTTTGAAGTGTAAAAACAAGAAATATGACACTAAATTTTTTATCAACGGAATGGCTTATTATAGTGTTTTTAATATCTGGAATCGCCATTTGGATTTCTGGCGTTAAACTTACCATTGCATTAGATAAAATGTCAAAATATTTCAATTTTGGCGAAGCAATGGGTGGAATGATATTCTTAGCGATTGTAACAAATCTTCCCGAAATTGCAATTACAGGAATTGCATCTTGGAATGGAAATTTAGATATTGCTGTCAGTAATATCTTAGGGGGAATCGCGATTCAAACAGTTGTTTTGGCTTTAATCGATTTTTTTGGAGTAGGAAAAACTGCTCCTCTTTCTTACAAATCATCCTCCGTAGGTTTGTTACTGGAAGGAATTATTCTAATTTTAATTCTATCTATGGTGGTCATCGGAAAACAAACACATTCAGATTTTACTATTTTAAACGGTTCCATTGTAGAATGGGTAATACTCTTACTTTGGATAACAGGAATTTACCTCATCTATAAAAATCCACACGTAAATACACGTAAAAGAAAATCAGAAGAAAGAATGGCTATTGCTGAGATTACCATCACTAAAAATCAAGCATACAAAGCACTTGCTTTCTTTGCTTTTTTAGCAATTGTCACACTAATAAGTGGATTAGTTATAGAATTATGCAGCGAATCTTTAGCATCGCGCTTTGGGATTAGTAATGTAATTTTTGGGGCTACTTTCCTTGCGATGATAACCGCATTACCAGAAATATCAACAGGTATCGAATCCGCCAAATTACAGGATTATAAAATGGCAGTAAGTGATATTTTTGGCGGCAACGCATTTTTACCCGTTTTACTCTTAATGGGATCTATATTATCCGGAAAATCAGCTTTAGAATCCATCGACAATACAGATATTTATCTTACTGCACTTGGAATCGTATTGACCGGAGTTTATTTAATAGGTTTAATTATCAAATCCCCAAAACAATTTTTTAGGTTAGGATTCGATTCTTGGTCAATCGTAATTTTATATATGATAGGAATTATTGGATTATTCTTCGTGATTGGAACTTAAGGAATAAATACACGACTAATTGCAAAGCTATTATTTACAAATAATTGTACTATATAATTCCCAGTAGGTAATTCCTTTGTAATACTAACTTCATTCGTATTTGAACCCTTATCCATCCTTCCTATTCTGTAATAAAAAAGAATCTTTCCAGTTTCATCGACGATATTAACAAAACTTTTTCCGTCAACAGGTGAATTACATTTTAATATCAATTGATTTTCTTTCTCTGAATAATAGGTCTTAAATGGAAATGCATTTGCATTTTCTACAATTCCGTTAGTTGATCCTGTTTGATCTTCCTGATGTAGCAAACTGTAATTCGAAAGGTAAATTATTTGATAATTTCCAGTTGAAAAATAAAAAGTAACTTTTCCAACATTTGTAGATGGTGCCTTCCATTGAAAAGTCCAATTGGAACTTAACGGACTTATATGATTGATATATTGTCTTACTTTATTCGTGGTTTTATTCAAAAGCGTACTCGTCTGTGTATTTTGACCATTTATAAAATCCCCTGCTCTAAAATTTGAATCGGACAAAACAGTGCACTGAAACCCTTTATTTCCTACTATTGTATCTGCAAAATTAACAGTATAAGTGTGATTTGACTGATATGCTTTTACAAGATTTCCAATCGAATCTTTGATCGTAAATCTACTGATCAATCCTGCAGGTAAGGCATCACAATTGTGACAATCACCACAGGTATATTCTCCCGGAGCACCTGAATAACCGGGTATATCCACTCCATTAGGAGTGTGAGATGCAATATACTTAGAAAAATGTGTATCGTCCAATGATTTAAAAGAAAAGGAAATACAAATTAACAAGCAAATCAACGCGAAAATCCTACTGTTCTTCATGATTATCTTTTAGCAAGATTAATCATTTTAGGTTATGAAAATATTAAAATGCTTTTACTATTTCATTACATTCAGAAGTAACAACTTTATCAAACTTTAAATTTGTGGAGAACTAACAACAGGTTTCTTTTTTTTCTTCCAAGATCCACTTTTTTTCTTTTTAAAACTTCCTGTTGAAACCTTCCATTCTGGACCAGCACCCAAAGCTTCTGGCAACACACAACGCGGAATTTCTGCTTCAATCAATTTCTCAATATTTTGCATGCGCAACATATCTTTCTCATTAATCAAGGTATACGCCTCCCCTTTGGTATTAGCACGTGCGGTTCGACCAATGCGGTGTACATAATCCTCTGCATCGTGAGGTGCATCATAATTTATAACCATATTGATTTCTTTGATGTCAATCCCGCGACTCATCACATCCGTTGCTACCAAAATACGAATACGCTTAGAACGAAAACCAATCAATACTTCTTCACGTTCGGTTTGAGTCAAATTGGACGAAATCCCTTGCGATTTAAACCCTGCTTTACGTAAACCATGCACAATCTCGGATACTTTGCTTTTCGAAGAAGTGAAAATAATGATACTCGTATACTCAGGACGTGATTCCAAAATATGTTTTATCACAGGAATCTTCTGATTATCAAATGTTAAATATAAATTTTGAGAAACTCCCGCTGCCGGCTTGGAAATGGACAAAGTAATTTCTTCTGGTTCATGTAAAATCTTCGTTGCAAGTGTACGAATCTTTGGAGCCATCGTTGCACTGAACAACAATGTTTGTTTTTGCTTAGGTAAATAGGAGAAAATTTGCTCTAAATCATCCGTGAATCCCATGTCCAACATTTTATCTGCTTCATCCAATACCAAATGCTTGACGTGTTTGAAATTCACATATCCCATTTTTAAATGAGAAAGTAATTTCCCTGGTGTTGCAACGATGATATCTGTTCCGTTTTTTAAGGCGTCTTTTTGTATATCCCAATCTTTTCCATCCGTTCCACCATAAACAGCTTGAGAACCAACGGAAACAAAATAAGACAATCCTTGTATTTCTTGTTCAATTTGTATCGCTAATTCACGTGTTGGAACGATAATCAAGGTGTCAATCGTCGTATCTTCTTTTCCTACTAATTTATTTAAAATAGGCAAAATAAATGCCGCAGTTTTTCCTGTACCTGTCTGTGCACAAGCAATCAAATCTTTATTCTCAAGGATGGTAGGTATTGCTTTTTCTTGAATTGGAGTTGCGTTTTCAAACCCCATGTGAGAGATCGCTTCAAGGATGCTCTCGTGTAATTTTAATTCTGTAAATTTCATAATTGACGTTAAGTTACTACGTTTTTATGGATAATCGACTATATTTTCTACATTTGAAATACGAATCCAACTAAAAATTCGTTTAAACAATATGAAAAAATTCATTATTATTAGTTTGTTCGTATTTTGCGTTCAACTCGGAAAAGCTCAAATCTTTGAAAAAATCACTTTTAAATCTTCGTATTGTTTTGGAACTTGTCCGGTATATCACCTCGAACTTAAAGCAGACAAAACCTTTAAACTTCATGCAGAAACAGTCTTTTTAGAAAATAGCCAATCACGCGAATTAGACTCTTCCAAAATGGGATACTTCACAGGAAAAATCAATCAAAAAACCTACGATAAATTTATTGCCGCATTTCAACAAAGTGACATGTGTAAGCTTACTTTTGATGGTGTAAAATGTTGTGATGGTTCGTTAATTTCAATGACGGTCAATTATGATGGTATTCAAAAAGAATTGGTTTCGATGTTTCCACCAAAGATAGCATATCCTCTGATTGAAGTTTTATATGAAATATGCCAAACTTCAGCCAAGAAACGCGTAAATTCTAATTTCAAATAAATGAAAACCTATTTTGGTTTATTTTACTTAACAATATTCATTGTTATTAGCGCTTGCGGTAAAGTACCAACTTCAGAACCTAAGCAACCTATTCCATCATTTGTAGGTGATTTTGAGAATGGAAATGTTTCTAGTTTTCATTACCTCGTTGTCGACACCACCAAAAACACGCAAATCGTTACTTCTCCTGTTCGAAAAGGTAAATACGCACTAAAAAACAGATTAAATCCAAACGATTATGTCAATAATGGTTTCCGTACAGAATTAGCGATCTATAATAGCGCTTTTTATAAATCCGAAGGATATTATGCTTTTAGTTTTTATATCGACTCAAATTATACCGATTATGCATACAACCTCATCTGTCAATGGCAAGATTTACCTTACTATATTCAAGGCGAAACATGGGAACCATCTCCTTCATTGCACGGCTCTCCTCCTCCAATCGCATTGATTTATGTAAACGAAACCTTAGAATTAAAAATGAATGATAGTCCTTCAACAAACACAAAAACATTCTTAGTAGGAGAGTCGTTATCAATTGAAAAAGGTAAGTGGTACGATGTTGTCGCACACATCTATTGGAACGATAACAATACCGCATTTCAAGAAATTTGGATTAACGGAAAACCCATTACGCCCTTTAACGGTGTAGACCATAAATATTACTACAGAAACTTATTCAATCGTACTGGAAATTACTTTAAATTCGGTCAATATCGCGGGAAGGATAAAACGGAACACTCCAATATTATCTACTTTGATGAAGTAAATATTGGTTCAACATATAATGAAGTAACACCATGAAAAAACTATTTTTTCTTTGCGTAATAATAAGCAACTTCATCCATGCGCAAGAACAAAATTCGCTCAAGAAAAAAATTGTATCTGTTGACTTAGGAAGTTTACGTAACCGATACATTTACCCCAAAACAGACATCATCTTTACCTCATCCTTGATTAAAACGAGCGCATTTCGTGTCACAGCACGACTTCGTTCCTATGGCACCTTATATTTTTTCTCAAAGTCAGCGTATGATGTTACACCGTTGGTAGAATATTACTTCTCAAAAACTGAAAAACCCATTTATTTTTCTGCTGGAGTTGGGTTGGATGCACGTATTCGTCTGGTACATGACAATCGTAGTCCTGCTACCTCATCAATAGAACCGCTATTGAGTTTGGCTTTACATGGGAATTTTAATAAAGTTTCTTACTCCTTACCACTTTGGACCCGTTGGTATACAAACGGAATGTCGTATGCTATCTTACCTCAACTAAATTGGAAGTTGAATGAAAAAAACGCAGTTTTTGTCCGTTACGAAATGAATTATTTGCGGATTTCTAATCATGTATCAAGTGAATGGAGTCAAGATGTTTTTTTGGGTTTTACTTTAAATTTCTGATTGATTATTATAAAATAAATTTGAATGTTTTTTCTAAATGAATTATATTTGGTATTATGCCTGAGATAAGTAGATTTTATGGGATTATAATTTATATGTTTTTCAATGATCATAATCCTCCTCATTTCAAAGTAAAATATTCTGAATTTGAAGCAAATATTTTGATTGAAAATGGTAGTATATTGAATGGAGATTTACCTATAAGCAAATTAAAACTAGTTGCTGCTTGGGCGGAAATTCACAAAGTAGAATTACTTGAAATGTGGGATTCTAAAAATTTTCACAAAATTGAGCCGTTGAGATAATGCATAAAATAACGAACATATCGATTTTAGAAGCTTTTAAAATCTGTTGTATTTTTAACAATGGTGAGAAAAAAGTATTGGATTTATCCAAAGTACTTGACGATTCAAATAAATACAAAAGCAAGGTTTTAAATGATACAGTTTTTCATCAGGTAAAAATTGGAAGTTTCGGTGAAATTTATTGGGAGAATATAGGAGAAATAATAAATTACGATGGATCTATAATGACATGTGAATATGATATAAGTCCAGAATTTGCATATTTTAATTCTACAAAAATAAATTAACAGAATAAATCTCTGAATTATTGCTTAAATCACATTGTTTATCCGTTACGAACTGAATTATTTACGAATTTCCAAAAATGTTTCAAACGAATATAGTCAAGATGTTTTTTTGGGAACAACATTCTTCTTTTAAAGAACTTAAATAAATATATTTGTAACACACTAAATGTAGTTTGAGTATGGCACGTATCCATCTTTTTGAATTTGAAGACCAACGATGGTTTCCTGGTTTTTTAAGAAATTACCTGACTGATTTTCTTCAGTTTTTATCAAATAAAACCAAAATGTATGCTCCAATTGTTCCATTATTAGTGAAAACGTTAGAAAAATCGGAACAAAAACAAATCATCGACCTAGGTTCTGGTGGTGGTGGTGGTTTGCTCTGGTTGAATCAAGAATTGCAAAAAAATGTTCCTGATTTAAAAATCACTCTAACTGACTATTACCCTAACATTGACGCATTTAACCACACAAAACTACAAGCTTCAAACATTGATTTTTCGACCAAAGCAATCGATGCGCGTAATGTACCTGTTGAATTACTTGGTATTAGAACACAATTTTTATCCTTACATCACTTTCAAGAAAATGATGCCATCCAAATTTTGCAAAATGCAGTAAATTCTGGCCAGCCTATCGCAATCTTTGAAGCACAAGAACGATCTATCCCAAGTATTTTAGCAATGGTTTTTTCACCCATCTCCGTACTTCTGACAACCCCTTTTATTAGACCTTTTAAATTCGGAAGATTATTGTTTACCTACATCCTACCACTCGTTCCACTTTTTGTTCTTTGGGATGGTATTGTTTCTTCATTGCGAACATATTCAGTGAAGGAAATGAACCAATTGGTTGATGCCCTACCAAATAAAGACACCTATAACTGGGAAATTGGCAGAGTAAAAACTGGTCCTGGTGTGATTCTCTATTTAATCGGAACAAAAAAATAATACTTGTTACATTTAAATCATAAATGACATAAAGAAGTTTATAAAAACGCGGTTGAAACTTCAATATTTTAACCTAAACATAAATTAGCGATTAAAGTGCATCGAAAATGTAAAGCTGGGACCCAAATCGAAAAGTAAGCGTAATAAAATCAAGTGTTTGACGACGTAGGAGGAGTTTTGATTTTATAGCGACGTTCGATATTGGGTAGCTGCATTTTCAGCACAAAGCATTTTTGCTTACTTTTTTTGCTTTGGAAAAAAGTAAGAAATCCTCACCCCCAACTCTTTCTCAACAACTTATACCCTTCCGCACTAACCTTCAATCGAACATCATTTTTCAAAATCACAACATGTGAATCTTTCTCAAAATTCTCAATGCGTTGTATATAATTCACATTGACGATATAAGAACGATGAATCCTTACAAAAGAACGAGAATCTAAATTCGTCTCATAATACTTCATTGTTTTTTCCTTGATGAATCTTCCTTCGTTCGTGTGAATCAACACATAATCTCCATTTGATTCAATATAAAAAACATGTTCAGTAGAGAAAATGTGAATCTTAGACCCTTGTTTAATAGCAATTCGATCTAAGCCTTCTTTCTGAAGTTGGATCTCTTCTCCTATTTTAGGCAAAGGAGCCTTTAATGCTAATAAATCCAAGGCTTTTTGTATCGATTTATCAAAACGATCCGCAGAAAAAGGCTTTAATAAATAGTCAATAGCGTTTTCTTCAAATGCCTTTATGGCAAAGGCATCATACGCTGTAGTAAATACAACTAACGGCTGCTTTTCTACCAATTCTAACATCTCAAAACCTGTTAACTTTGGCATTTGTATGTCTAAAAACACCAAATCTGGCTGGTGCTCTTCAATGGCTTTTAATCCTTCAAATCCATTGGAACAAGTCGCAACAATATCCAACATCGGATAAGCTTCTACATAACGTGTCACCAAAGCACGCGCCAATTCTTCGTCATCGATGATGATTACTTTATACTTACGTTCTAGATTATTTGAGCTCATAAGGAATTAATAATTTTGCACTATAAATATTACCTACAATACTTGTTTGAATCAAATTTTCATTCCCATATAAAATACGTAAACGATCCGAACAATTACGCAATCCTAACTTTGTTCCTGATTTTGGTGAAGTCGAAACTTCAAAATTATTAGTAACTATAAGTTCTAAATAATCCTCTTTACATGCTATTTTAGCTTCAACATGAATCGTTTCAATACTTTCATACACTCCATGTTTAACAGCATTTTCAAATATAGGTTGTAGAATCATAGGTGGAATTAATCGATCTAAACATGCATCTTCGTAGGTGAATGCATACGTCAATCGCGAACCAAAACGTATTTTTTCAATCGCTAAAAAACGATGAATATTATCCAGTTCCGTGCGTAATTCCACACGTTCCTTATCGGGAAAGGAGATCGAATACCTTAAATATTCGGACAAACTTTGTATCATTTCATTTGCTTTTGTCGCAGAAATATGAGTCAAAGAACTAATGGAATTCAAACTATTAAATAAAAAATGAGGATTGATTTGTGATTTCAATAAATTCAATTCCGTTGTGCGTAACGACTCCTTCAAAAAATTCTCATCTTGAAGTTTCCCTTGTAAATCTTTGTAGTAAATAATTAAATAGTAAATGAGATTGATAATAATGTAAAAGAAAATCATTGGGGGAATAATTATTCCAGTCACCAATTTATCTTTGCCAGCGATCAATTGACCCAACAAAAAATTACTTAATCCATACCAAATAAGAATCGTTGTTGTAGCGATCATTAAATGAGAGAAAAAGAGATTAGATATTACCGATTTTGTAGGTCGATTATAGGAAACGGTGTACCATAAAAAAAATCCTAGTACACTGTAAATTCCATTAGAAATAAGAGATGTGAGCATGGCATTTACCCAGAACATTTCCTTGAGATACAGCAAAACAAAGAAGTGGATAATCCCAACGATTACCCACATTCCTAAATAAATGAATAAACCTTTTAAATTTTGTAGAAAAGGATGTTGCATCGCTTAGTAGGATTTAAGATCACCACCACCAAACACACAGGAACCTTTGATAATTAACTTAGTCGTTGTCGATAAATCTGGCTGAATGATGCGGCGTTTATCTACAAACCCTCCCATCACACTTTGCATCTCAATTTGAACATGCCAATCCGATGGTACAATTAAACTCATACCTCCAAATACACAACTTACTTCTAACGTACTAATTCCCTCCGCTAACTTGCTGTTACGAAAATCAATTTCTGTACCTCCAAATACGTTTTCAATTCGACCTCCTCTAAAATTTTCTTCAGAAATAATTCGTTTACTTCCGCCAAAAACATTGGATTCGTTGATCATTCCTTCTTCTAAAACAAAAGTATCAACCTTGGTTGGGTTACATTTATCCCAACGATACTTTCCACAATGTTTGTGTTTCAATGTACGTTTTAAAATAATAACAATTCCTACCAAAATTACGATGGTAGGCCAGAACACAGCATCCATATCAAAAGGTAAATTATGCAACTTGGATGCTAAGTAAAATCCTCCAATTCCCATCATGATAATTCCCATTATCCAACTGTCTTTACCAAAAAGACTAATAAAGCCGATAGCAATGATTAAACTTTGCCAAGAAAATACCACTTCTTTATACTCCATTGGAAAATGTCCTAAATTGAAAGCCATCAAAACAGCCCCTGCTAGTACCACCAATATTCCAAAAACGATTTTTTTCATTCTTTTACTTTTTGCGAAATCTCGCGTTAACTTTTCCATCTTCAATTATTTAAAATTAGTAATTTATTGTAAATGTATCATGGAAGCGAACGGCTATTCAATCGTTAATCGATGAAAGAAGTCTAATTCCCGATAAAGAAAGATTATTTTCGATGGAAAAAATAGTACTCATATTATTTTGCGCAACCAAATAATTGCATATATTTGCAACCAATTAATTGCAATTACACAAAAAACAATGAGAAGAGACGTATTTCAAGCCATTGCAGACCCAACACGCAGAGCAATTTTAACGTTAATCGCAATTCATGCCATGACACCAAATGCAATCGCTGAACATTTTGAAAGCAGTCGACAAGCAGTGTCCAAACACATTAAAATACTAACAGAATGTGAGTTGGTCAGTCAAAAACAGCAAGGCAGAGAAATCTATTACCAATTCAATCCTCAAAAAATGAAAGAAGTTGCCGATTGGTTATCCCCTTTTCAACAATTATGGGAAACCCGCTTTGATCAATTAGATGATCTATTAAATAACTTAAAATAAACAATTTAAATAATACAAGATGAGTAAAACAATCGTAAGTAAAGATTTTCAAGAAAAATCAATTCTAGTATCCCGAGAATTCAAAGCTCCACTGGAAACTGTATGGAGAGCATTCACTGAAAGCGAATTATTAGAAAAATGGTGGGCTCCAAAACCTTGGAGAGCTGAAACAAAAACAATGAACTTTGAAGTCGGTGGTTACTGGTTATATGCCATGGTGAGTCCTGAAAACCAAAAACATTGGGGAAGAATGAATTTCTTAGCAATCGATCAATTGGTAAGTTATTCCATAAAAGATGAATTTTGCGATGAAGAAGGAATAGTAAACCCCGAATTCCCAACTTCCAATGGAAAAAACACGTTTACCAAAACGGAAAACGGCACACTCGTTTCATTCAAAACAATCTATAATACGGAAGAAGAAGTACAAAAAATCGTAGAAATGGGCTTCGAACAAGGAATTACAATGACCTTCGAGGAATTAGCATTCTTATTGGAAAACAATCAACTATAAAACATGTTACTAGCACAATTAACGCTACTTTTTGCTATAATCTCATTAGGAAGTTTAGCAACTTTACATATTGTCAGTAGAGAATTTGCTCCGAGTTGGCGAATGGTGAGTGAATATGCCTTGGGAAAATACCGTTGGTTGATAACTTCCTTTTTTATTTGTTGGGCAATTAGCACATTTTTATGTTGTGGATTAATGACTTCATTTGCTAATTCAACACTTCAAATTCTAGGAATAATTTTCGTTGCAATTTCAGGAATCGGAGCTTTACTCGGTGGTATATTTGATGTAAAACATAAAAAACATGGTTTGTCCTTTTTACTTGGAGTTCCAACGCTGCCAATCGGGGCATTACTTTTCGCATACAACCTACCTTCCAAAAAAAACTGGGAAGAATTAATCTATTTAGCGCACGCGACATGGATTAGTTTAGTAATCATGGCTATTACGATGATAATCATGATGAATGGTTTTAAAAAAGCGGGAATTCCATTGGGACCAAATGAAAAATCTCCAATCGCTGTTCCAGAAGGTGTTGTAGCTGTCAATGGATATGCAAACCGACTATTAATTATTTGCTATATTGGTTGGTTAATTACAATAGCAATTATATATTTAAGGTCTTAAACTTCAAATACTAACTTAGTATATAAAAATTACTATCATGTCCTTTCAAGCATATTTAGATAACATTGAGAAAAAAACTGGTAAAAACCTAGATGATTTCAAAAAAATAGCATCTGACAAAGGTTTTCTTGTAGAGGGAAAATTAACAGTTAAAGCCACAGAAATTGTCAACTGGTTAAAAGAAGATTTCGAACTTGGTCATGGTCACGCCATGGCCATTTTCGAAGCATTTAAAGGTAAAACGAATTAATTTATGATTACAGTGACAACAACAATCGAAGCAAGCATCGAAAAAGTATGGGACGCTTGGACGAATCCAACACACATTACGCAATGGTGTCAGGCATCTGATGATTGGTATGCACCTTATGCTGATAATGATGTACGTGTAGATGGAACATTCAAAACTACCATGGCGGCAAAAGATGGAAGTTTTAGTTTTGATTTAGAAGGTGTTTATACGAACGTAGAATTACACAAATACATTGCATATACACTACCGGATGGTAGAAATGTAGAAATTACCTTCAAAAACGAAGATGGTTTAGTAAACATCGTTGAATCTTTTGATCCAGAATCACAAAATTCCCACGAACTGCAACAACAAGGCTGGCAAATGATTTTGAATAATTTCAAAAAACATGTGGATAATATCTAAAAAACCTGTAAATCTTTTTCATTCTACAAATCAATTTTTAAAGAGAATTCAAAAACAGTTTCAGATTACAACGAATCTTTGTACAGTGATAAGAAAACTTTACGATAAATTGGAAACGCAATGTATCTTCAACTTTGAAAACTCATTTTCAAATTCGCTCATTTTCAAATTTTCAAATTAACAACTATGAATATTGAATCTTTTCGTGATTTTTGTCTTTCACTACCTCTTACTGGTGAGAAAACTCCTTTTGATCAAGTAACTCTAGTTTTTACGGTAGTAGACAAAATGTTTGCGCTTGCTAATATGGATAAATTTGAAAGTATTAACCTAAAATGTGATCCAGAAAAGGCGATTCAATTAAGAGAAGAATATCCCGCAATTATTCCGGGATGGCACATGAATAAAAAACATTGGAATACTATAATTCTAGATGGATCACTAAACGATGATTTCATATATGAACTTACAAAACATTCTTACGATTGTGTAGTAAACTCACTTCCGAAAAAAGTGAAAATTCAAATTGAAAATGCCAAAATAAACGAATGAATAGAATCTACGATCAAACCATAAAATCTGTTTCGCAACTCGAAAAAGCAGAGTATGAAAATTGTCATTTCATGCAATGTAGTCTATCCGATGAAAATCTAAGTAACTATATTTTTTCAGAATGCATCCTTGAAGAATGTGATTTAAGTAATGTACAAATTCAAAACACAAGCTTCAAAGACGTACAATTTATTAACTGTAAGTTATTTGGATTAAAATTTGAAG
Organism: Flavobacteriia bacterium; assembly: GCA_947455515.1. Classification (GTDB taxonomy): domain Bacteria; phylum Bacteroidota; class Bacteroidia; order Flavobacteriales_D; family Crocinitomicaceae; genus CANHVK01. The sequence continues at coordinate 4,332 of CANGOF010000016.1, read as the reverse complement.
AAGCTAATCCTTTTTTACTTGCTTTTAAATTCGAAACCTGCTCTCTAAATTTTTCTTCTTTTTATAAATTAAAAATGAAAGCGACTAATTTCTCAAACTGTATCTTACAAGAAGTAGATTTTAGCGGAACAGACTTATCAGACGCATCGTTTGACAACTGTGATTTTCGTGGTTCGACATTTGACAGCACGATTTTGAAAAACGTAAATTTTAGAACTTCCTTCAACTTTTCAATCGACCCAAGTAGAAACCAATTAACTAAAGCCAAATTTTCTAAAGAAAATTGTTTAGGTTTACTAGACCATTTGAAAATTGATATAAAATAAAAGTATGAAAACACGTATCTACATTTTACTTTTCATTGCAACTGTTTGTTTTGTTGTTGCCTATGCTTTTCTTTCAAACAAACCTTCTGAGAAAGACAACCTACCTATCATTAATCCAATTGATCTTAACGAGGAAATGGTCGACTCGAGTATGCAACGTAAAGGGTATGGTCATACGATTCAAAGTTTTACTTTGACAAATCAATTTGGAGAAAAATTCTCAAGTAATGAGTTGAAAAACAAAGTTTATGTAGTTGAGTATTTTTTCACTACGTGTAGTACAATTTGTCCTAAAATGAATCAACAAATGGAGTGGCTTCAAAAACAATTCCGTGGAAATGAAAATTTTAAAATACTAAGTTTTACAGTACAACCAGAGATAGACTCTGTTCCACTATTGAAAGAATATGCAGAGGAACACAATGCACTTAAAGGTCAATGGCATTTCCTTACTGGGGATAAAAAACTGTTATATAACCTTGCAAGAAAATCATTCTTTGTACTAAAACCAGCAGAAGCTCAAAATTTAGGAGATGCAAATAGCGATTTTATTCACACAAATAATTTCGTATTAATTGATAAAAACCAACAAATTCGAGGATATTACGATGGTACTTCCGCTAAAGAAATTGACAAATTAGCAAAAGACATCCGAAAATTACTGTAGGCATGTTGCAATGCAAATTTATTTACGGATGTTGCAGTGCAGTTTATGTACGGATGTTGCAGTGCAACATCCCATTTTAATATAAAATTTACACCATGAATAAAATAAAAACAAATTATAGCGCATTATTCACTTTAATCACCGTGTTTTTCTTCTGGGGGTTCATTGCTGCTGGTAATAGCATCTTCATCCCATTTTGCAAACATCATTTCAAACTAGATCAATTCCAAAGCCAATTAATTGATTTCGCATTTTACTTCGCTTACTATATCGGAGCGTTAACCTTATTTGCAATCGGATCGAATAAAGGAGTTGACCCAGTTGGAAAATGGGGATACAAAAAAAGCATTATATACGGCCTACTTTTCTCTTCCATAGGTGCTTTAGCAATGATTATTTTTGGATATTATGATGATTTTATAGGAATGCTTTTTGGATTATTTATTATTGCACTAGGCTTTTCCTTACAACAAACATCTGCCAACCCGTTTATGATTTCCTTGGGGGATGAGTCAACCGGTTCCAATCGAATTAGTTTAGGGGGAGGAATCAATAGTTTAGGTACAACCATCGGCCCTCTTGTTGTGGCACTCGCTTTATTCGGAAGTGCAGCAGTGAATGACGAACAAATTCAAAACCTAAGTCTCGATAAAGTGATCGTCCTGTATATCTGTGTTGGTTTACTATTTGTAGGTATTGCAACGCTTTTCTCTCTTTCAAAAAAATTACCATCTGGAATAAATGAAGAAAAAACGGAGAATTCAAAAAAAGCCTTGCGTTCCTTATTAATCATAACTGGATTACTCGTAATGTGTTTCGCACCTGTATTTAATAGTTATAGAAGTGATGAAGCACAAGAAATCATAAGTAAAAGTAAATTGATTAAAGCGGAAGAAAACTTGGTATCGAACACGAAAGTGATTGAAGTATTAGAAAAAGAAATATTAGACCTAAAAGTTCCGCTTGAAAATGAACGTATGATGTGGCTATCCCTTGGATTAGTTGTAATTGTAGGTGGATTATTAATCTCCTTAAGAAGTGCGAAGAAAAATAGCGAAGGATGGGGTGCAATGCAATACCCGCAACTAATTCTTGGTATGCTTGCAATATTTATTTATGTTGGTGTCGAAGTCGCAGTTGGAAGTAATCTTGGTGAATTATTAAAACAAAAAGATTTTGGTGGATACAGTTCGTCTAATATTGCACCTTTCATCGCGCTTTACTGGGGAAGTCTAATGATTGGACGTTGGGCAAGTGCAATACACGCTTTCGACCTGAAAGAAAAAACTAAAAATATTTTAACCACACTAATTCCTTTGATTGCGTTTGGAGTGGTTTTAGGTTTAACACATCTTGCTGGACACGATGTATCGAATCTTTACTTCTACGTTATTTGTGTGTTCATACAAATTGGAGGGTTTTATTTAGGTAAAAATAAACCTGCAAAAACACTGTTAATTTTCAGCTTACTCGGAGTAATAGCAACTTTAATTGGTCTATCTACAACAGGTGAAATAGCTATTTACGCATTTCTAAGTGTCGGACTTTTCTGCTCCATTATGTGGCCTTGTATTTTCTCTTTATCTCTTGGTGGACTTGGAAAATACCAATCACAAGGTTCTGCATTCTTAATTATGATGATTTTAGGTGGCGCAATCATCCCGCCTCTACAAGGCAAACTAAGTGACTTAGTTGGTATTCAACAATCCTTCGTCGTTGGATCTCTTTGCTTTATCTACCTTGCTGTTTTTGCAATCGTCGTTAAACGTATGCTCAAAAAACAAGGCGTTCATTTAGATTAATTAGTATTATTTTTTAGTTTAAAATTGAATTTTCGAAGCAGACAAGAAATTTATTCCGCAGTTTACATCAGTAAATGAGGAAATGAATTTTGAAGTCGAACGATGAAAAATAATTTTAAACTAAAAAATCACTATTTAAAATCAATCTAAATAGCAATTATTCTATTTTCGTCTTTATGTAAGCGTTAAATTTGTGCTGAATATTCATCCATTTTCTAACTAATTATGAGTAAATCTGTACTTTTAAAATCCTCTCTAGCCAAAAAATATTGGATGGCTGCAACGGGGTTGTTCCTTTGCCTTTTCTTGGTAGGACATTTACTAGGTAACCTTCAATTGATTACGCATACTGGCGAGTCAGGTAGAAGAGCTTTTAATGAATATGCCTATTTTATGGCACACAATCCTTTCATCAAAGTGATGTCTTGGATGACCTACATTTCTATCCTTTTTCATATTATCGATGGAATACTTTTAACGGTAGAAAACAAAAAAGCACGTCCAATTGGATATGCACATGCTGCAGGAACGAAAAGTTCTACTTGGTCTTCAAGAAACATGGCATTACTTGGATCGTTAATTCTTGTGTTTATCGTGATGCACGGTGCTCATTTTTGGTATAAAGCGAAAATAAAACACGATATGTTATTACATAAAGTGGTAGTGCAATCTCCAAATGGTCCAGCAGAATTATTTGTTACTACAGCTGGAAGTTATTTACCTGTTCAAGGTGTAAAAGTGAAAAATCACACAGAATTCTATGAACCAAGTGTTGATATTAAATTAGGAGAGGGTTATAAAGACTTACATTCAGTAGTAATGGCTTTCTTCTCAGGGAAAGAAACAAATGGAGTACCAGGAAATGAAAATGCATTATTTGCTGTGATTTTCTATGTAATTGCTATGGTAGTTCTTGCTTTTCACTTAATGCATGGTTTTGCATCTGCTTTCCAATCATTAGGTGCAAGACACCCAAAATATACGGATACAATCAAAAATGTAGGAAATGGTTTTGCTATTCTAATTCCACTTTTATTCGCAATCATTCCAGTAATTATTTGGAAATTAAATAATTAATCGAATTAAAATATACTATTATGTCAATATTAGATTCAAAAATACCAGCAGGTAATATTTCAGATAAATGGACGGACTACAAAGATCATTTGAAGTTAGTTGCTCCTAACAATAGACCGAAAATCGACATCATCGTTGTAGGAACTGGTTTAGCAGGTGCTTCGGCTGCTGCATCTTTAGGAGAAATGGGATACAATGTGAAAGCTTTCTGTTTCCAAGATTCCCCTCGTCGTGCACACTCTATTGCTGCACAAGGAGGTATCAATGCTGCAAAAAATTACCAAAATGATGGTGACTCTGTTTACCGTTTATTCTACGATACTATCAAAGGTGGTGACTACCGCGCTCGTGAAGCAAACGTACACCGTTTAGCGGAAGTGTCTGGAAGTATCATTGACCAATGTGTTGCGCAAGGTGTTCCTTTCGCACGTGAATACGGAGGTTTATTAGATAACCGTTC
>CANGOF010000015.1 GCA_947455515.1 Flavobacteriia bacterium | reverse complement strand
CCATTCGTCTAGTGGTTAGGACGCCAGGTTTTCATCCTGGAAACAGGAGTTCGATTCTCCTATGGGCTGCAAGAAAAAGAACAAAGTTTCTTAATTAAATTTAAATAAATAACTATTATGGCTAATCATAAGTCTGCTAAAAAAAGAATAAGATCTAATGAGTCAAAAAGACTGATTAATAAATACCAACATAAAACTACAAGAAACGCGTTGCGTAAATTACGTGGTTTAACTGACAAAGCTGAAGCTCAAACGTTATTTGTTTCTGTATCTTCTATGATTGATAAGTTAGCTAAGAAAAATATTATTCATGCTAACAAAGCTGCAAACTTGAAATCAGGTTTAGCTGTTAAAATCAATAAATTATAATACACGATTTTAAATAAAGATATAGGGGGATTTGTTCCCCCTTTTTTAGTTTATAGAAGTTTAATCATTGGATTGTGCTTCGTTCAACTTCTAAATTTAAAATGTTATTTACACCAGTAAACTCCAATTTTAAATTTATTGTCTGCCTCGTACAATTCAATAATTATAAATACAATTTTCTTTTCAAGTGAAATTAGTTGGATTTTTAAGTTTGATTTTTCTTTCGTTTGTTTCGATTGGACAGACGAATTTGCTATTTCATAAAGTGGATACACTGAAAGCAGATTTTCGATCAGGAGGAAAATCAAACGATTCCTTGGATCTTTATTTCGCTGAAAAACAAACAACCTTACCGGGTGGTACGCAAAACAATCCTTTTGGTGTAAATGGAAATGATTATTTCAATTTCTTTCAGTCTTTACCAAAGCAATATCGCGTAATTAAAATTGGTGGACCAACGTTTACTGCATTGCCGCATGCCGGATTTATGTATTCAGTTGGTACCGGTGGTCAACAATACTTACATGCAGATTATCAACAAACCTTAAGAGGAAATGTTCATTTCGCTTTAAATTACACTCGAAATGTAAGTGCTACTTTATATAAACAAAGTGCTTTTAGTTTAGATGCATTTACGTTAAGCTTATCTAAATATGGGGTGAAATGGAAGCATTTAGTTGAAGGTTCTGCTACGAATATAGTACGAAATCTAAATGGTGGGGTGACTAACGATGATAAAATGCTTAGTCAATATAGTCTTGTGTATACTCCGATTTTAAAAAGTAATGCAATGGATTCTAGTAAACTTTATCTCCTACATCACCAATCCGTTTGGGATTTTTTAAGAAAAGATTCTTTAAGAAAGTTGGAAACCGGTTTAACTTTTAATAATGTTTTGAGGGTTGATCATCGTATCTTCCGAGAAACAGACTCGATTTCTAAAATCTATCCATTTTTTATTAATCCAAATTATACTCGTGATCTTTCGCAATGGTCCTACCTTGAAAATGGGATAGGATATTTTTTGAAGACTAAAATGAACACTACACAGGTAGGTGTAAATCGTGTGTATTGGATTTACAAAACAAATGCGGAACAGATTAAAAATGCAATTAATGTTACTTTGACTTCTAAATGGAAGTTTGGCAAGGCATCTGTAAGTTATGGGGGTATGCAAAATTTAGTGGGGCAAGGAAATCAATTTAGCCACAACGGTGCTATCGTTACTAATAAAGAAAAATTTTCAAATTCCTTAGAGGTAGGTTATAGCCAACTTGTACCAGAACCTTTTCAACGTTTGTATTTTGGTAATACAATCGGTTGGAAAATGCCTTTTATTCAAAAACAAGGGCTTGTTTCTATGTTATATGCTTTCGCTGGAAAAGGAAAGTTGAACACACAAATAAAAATTGGGTATAAACAAATGGATCACACTTATTTTTTCATTAACGATCAATGGAGGAATGATACACTTACACAAATTCAACAAGTATATATTAGCGCATCTTGTAATTTAAATGCAGGTGATTTCTATCTACAACCAAGGATTACGATAAATAAGGTAAGTGGAGCAACCAATCTTTTACCAAAATACGATGTACGTGGACGTTTGTTTTGGAAGAAAAAACTTAAAGGAAAGGAAAAATATGAGTTTCTTGTAGGAACAGATGTGTATGTGAAATCTTCTTATTCCTTGTTAAGTTTTGATTCGCGTTTGAGCACTTTCTCCATCATTAATCCAAATAGCAAAGTGTATAATTCAGTTGTACAATTGGATGCATTTGTTGGAATTGCAATCGATGAAATGCGTTTCTATTTCAAATATGAAAACATTGATAATTCTTGGAACGACCGAACTAATCGCATCGTAAACGGATATCCCGTAATGCCTAAAATTTTGCGTATTGGATTGACTTGGGATTTTCTGAATTAGTCACATTATTAGAGTCGGTATTTAATTTTTTTTTAACAGCAGGAAAACGTTTTTCGAATTTCTCTTGTTGTTCAATTCGTAAAGCCTCTAAATTTTCTGGAATGTGTCGTTTCCAACGATTATGAGACCATAACCAATATTCAGGATGTTTGTTAATCGCTTTTTCAATCAGCTTTGTGTATTTTTCAGTTATTTCACCATAATGCATATCTTTTGCATTTTCACATATTAATTGGAAATCAACTTTGTAGTAACCTCTTTTTCGTTTGTTTATAACGAAATAAACAACCGCAGAATTATATTGATGAGCAAGTTGTTCACAGCCAAAAAAAACAGGGGTTTTTTGATTTAGAAAATTCATCCAATACGACTTTAATGAGTCGAAAGGGGCTTGGTCAGAAAGGATAAGTGTAGCGATTGGTTTAGGATGCTCGCTACCTAAGAATTCATGAAGGTTATTGGCGCTAAGTATTTCCATTCCAAATCGTGCACGACGCTCGTTTAACTTTTTGTTCCAAAAAGCGTTACTTAAAGGCATTCCAATGCCTGCTGCTTGGTGTCGAAAAAGTATATTTTGTGCCGTTATCATCCATTCCCAATTATTGTAATGTCCAGAGACTAATAATACATCTTTCCCTTCAGCATATAATTTGTTTAAAATGGAGTAATTGCTCACCTTAAATCGTCTGCGTAATTCTCGTTCCGAAATGGAAATGTTTTTTATACTTTCCGCTAATAAATCACAAAGATGTTGGTAAAATGCTCGCTTAATTTTTTTACGATGTGCATGTGAAGCTTGAGGAAATGATTTATATAAGTTTTTACTTATTAATCTTTTTCGATAAGGAGCAATTCGTGTTAATATAAAATAAAGTACATCAGTAAATAGGTAAATCACGCTCAATGGTAACAAAGAGAGAGGATAAACTACCAAATAGTAGAGCAGCGCTGAACTTAAATAGGATATTTTGTTCCCCATAATTGTTGAATTTGTTCTGAAATTTCTTGTTCTTTTCTACTACTACCAGCATTAAAAAAGTTGGTATGACTTAAAGATTCTGGCATAAAGTCTTGTTGTACAAAATTATTCTCGTAATCGTGAGAATATTTATATCCTTCTCCATAGCCTAAGTCTTTCATTAATTTAGTTGGTGCATTTCTTAGAGGAATTGGAACAGGTAAATTTCCAGTTTGACTAACTATTTGTTGTGCTTGATTAATTGCCATGTATGCAGCATTACCTTTCGGAGAGGTAGCTAAATAAATTACACATTGCGATAATATTATGCGCGATTCAGGCCAACCAATAGCTTGTACTGCCTGAAACGTATTGTTAGCCATCACTAATGCGGTTGGGTTTGCAAGTCCAATATCTTCGCTTGCTGAAATTAATAAGCGTCGTGCAATAAATTTCGGGTCTTCGCCACCAGCAATCATTCTTGCTAACCAATAAACGGCTGCGTTTGGGTCGCTTCCTCGTATGGATTTGATAAAAGCAGAAGCAATATCGTAATGTACTTCACCATCTTTATCGTAGATGGCCAAACTTTTATTTGCAAATCGTTCAACTAGTACGTTGTTAACTGTAATTTCTTTGCATTCTTCACAATTGGAAATGATTAATTCAAAGACATTTAATAATTTACGAGCATCTCCTCCTGAAATTCCTAATAAAGCATTGGTTTCTTCCAGAAAGATATTTTTATTCTTTAAATAACTATCCTTAGTAATTGCTTGATTTAAAATCGCTAAGAGTTCTTCTTGACTATGATTTTGTAAGGTGTATACTTGACAACGAGATAATAACGCAGAGATAACCTCAAAAGATGGATTTTCTGTTGTGGCACCGATTAAAGTGATTATACCGCGTTCCACAGCATTTAATAAGGAATCTTGTTGTGATTTTGAAAAACGATGAATCTCATCTATAAATAATATCGTTCCTTTCTCTTGAAATAATCCGCCTTGTTCTACTTTTTGAATTACATCGCGTACGTCTTTTACACCAGAGGATATGGCAGATAAGGTGTGTATGGTTCTATTGGTTTGTTTTGCAATTAAATAGGCTAAGGTAGTTTTACCTACTCCGGGAGGCCCCCACAATATCATCGACGGGATAAGTCCTTTGTCTAAACCCAATCTAAATGAAGCGTCCACCCCCAATAACTGAGATTGTCCAATGTATGAGTCTAAGGAATTAGGCCTCATTCGTTCCGCTAACGGGATGGCTTGTTGCATAGTTAATAATTCACCTTTAACTCAAATATAATAAATAAAAAACATAAAAGCAACCCTTGTTATCCACAATTTAATAGTTGTTGTTGATATATTGTTGTGATATCGCAACATCTTTTTGAATTAGTACGTACTCGATTTGTTACTTTAATGTTAACTTTGAGAACTTATATTTAGATTAAAATGAAAAAAATAATACTTATATTTTTCGCAATTATTTCTTTGTTAATTAGCTCTTGTAAAACTGGAGAATCAACCTTTTCATTAGGGAAAATTGAAAAAAGAAGATATATGAGTGGTTTTTCTTTTCATGTAAAAAAACACCAAGCTAAAGGTGAAATTGAAAATTCGCAAATTTCAAATGAAGTTGTTCAAAATAGAAAAGTTCAACCTGCAAAAACTACAGTAACTAATACGGATGTTGATATAAAAAACAGTTCCGAAAAAATTGAAGAAATTTTAAGTGAAACAATTGCTTTAAAATCTGTTATTCAGATAGATAATTCTAATAATAAAGAGATTAAGTCAACAGCCAAAACATCAAAAAATCAAATTATAACTCAAAAGAATAAAGAGAAAGATAATGTCATTATTAGAAAAACTTCTCGCATATTAATTAAGAAAAATGTATCTACCGAAAGATCAAATATAAGTTTATCTTCTGATCAAATTTTAGGAATTATTTTGAGTATTATTTTCCCTCCTTTAGGTGTTTTAATTTATACAGGATTTGACTTAAAAAAAACGTTAATTGCACTAATATTAACATTACTTTTTTGGGTGCCTGGATTGGTATATGCATTATTAGTAATCTTTGATAAAATATAATAAATAGTAAGAATGAAATTAAATGTTAAAAGCATAAGTGTTTTTATTGGGATATTCATAGTTTCTTGTGGTAATTCTACTTCTGAAAAAGTGACTGAAAATGAAAATAAAACAAACGTAATTCAACAAGAAGTAAAAGCGGAAAAAACAATAGAAGAACCTAAAGATTCCATCTACATTGATTCTTTTTTTACAGATATCGCCTTAACTATTGGAGGTTTTGAAAATAATTTCGTTAAAAAACGTAAGTTGGTTAGTACTTATCCCGCAACTGTAAATGCACAATTTTCTGGGTTTACAAAATCAAAAATGTTGCCGATTTCCAATTGGGTGAAAGAAAAGAAAATGATTCCGGAGAATTATGCATGTAATACTTTGTTTTATCCTTTAGCTGGTGCCGATTTTGTATATGCGGATGCGTTTTTCTCTGATGTGAAAAATTACATTTTGGTAGGATTAGAAAAACCAGGCTATTTACCGAATTACGATCAACTATCCAATACGGATTTACAAAGTTATTTGAACCAAATTTTTAACAGTTTGGATATCTCCATGAAGTCAGGGTTCTTCCGTACAAAAAGTATGGCAGTCCAGTTTAACCAAAAAACGGTTAACGGAACTTTACATTCGTTATTATTCTATTTAGCAAGAAGAGGAAATAAAATTCGCAACATTCGTCACTTTATTTTAAAAGAAAATGCAGTGATTAAATATACTTCTGGAACCGAGGGGATGTTTAGTCCAGGGTTGGATATCGAGTTTTTGTCTGCGGATAATAAAGTGAAACACTTATTCTATTATAATACGGACTTAAGTGATGAGAATCCTAAAATTGACAATTTCTTTAATTGGGTCAGTACTTTTGGTGAACACCACACGATGTTGAAGGCTGCTTCGTATTTGAATTCACGTGATTATTTCTCTAAAACACGTAATTACATTTTGAAATCCTCGAACATGGTGGTACAAGACGATAGTGGTATCCCATATAAATACTTTATCGATGGTACTTGGGATGTAAAATTATATGGTGGTTATAAAAAAGTAATTCCTTTGTTCTCTTCACGTATCCAACCAGACATGGTGCGTGCTTATTCGGATACTACAAAATTGACAAGTAAAAACTTACCGTTCAGAATTGGTTACAACGTAGCAGTGGGGGAAACGAATTTACAAGTCATCTACAAAAAGAAGTAAACACTTCAAACCTCCATGGTAAAAAAGAAAAAATTTAGTTTATACACCGCAATTATGGTGGTAGTTGCCAATATGATTGGTGCTGGTGTGTTTACGAGTATTGGTTTTCAAGTACTGGATGTGCAATCGGGGTCTGCAATACTTTTATTGTGGATTATAGGAGGGGTCATTGCTTTCTTTGGTGCATATTCTTATGCGATTTTAGGAACCTTCTACAAGAAAAATGGGGGAGAATACCTCTTTTTAAAATCCGCATATTCCGAACAACTTGGTTTTCTTTCAGGTTGGATTTCGTTTCTTTTAGGGTTCGCAGCTCCGATTGCTGCTGCTTGTTTTGCGTTTAGTTCCTATTTTTCTGGAATGATCCACTCCGAACAAAACGCGAGTTTTATTGGTATTCCTATGGTTACTGTTTATGCAGCGATTATTTTATTCTTCATTACTTTGATGCATTCTCGTAGTCATAAGGTAAGCTCCGTTTTTCAAAATGTTTCTTCTACGATTAAAATTATTATTCTAGTGGTTTTGATCCTTATTGGTTTGTTTTCAAGCAATAAAGTAGATGTTGATTTTTCTATCGGAGACAAATTTTTTACCGATGTGTGGGATAAGATGTTTGCCCTTTGTTTATTTTTTGTTGGTTATGCCTATTCTGGATGGAATGCTGCAGCCTATATTGGAGGTGAAGTAGTAAATCCGAAAAGAAATGTTCCCTTAGCTTTAATTATTGGTACGGGAACTGTGTCTATTTTATATGTACTATTAAATTATGTGTTCCTAAAAAATATTCCAATCGATCAAATGGCGGGACAATTAGATGTTGGGGTGATTTTTGTGGAGAAAGTATTAGGTGATACTTGGGGGAGAATATTTGGAGGTGTAATTTCCTTTTTATTGATTTCCAGTATTTCCAGTATGGTGTTGGCTGGACCAAGAGTAACCAATGCCGTCGCAAAAGATTTTTCAAAATTAAATTGGTTTAGTTCAAATAATGAGAGTGGAATCCCAGTTCGTGCGCTATGGATACAAGCGGGAATTGCTTTTGCGTTTGTTGCGACCTCCTCGTTTCAAAGTTTAATTATTATGATTGGGTTTGTACTTAATCTTTTCACCATGTTGACCGTAATTGGTTCTATACGTGTAGGTTTGCGTATTAAAAATGTGAGTGGATTAATAAATAAGGTTGTTTTTCCGTTATTTCCAATCATCTTCTTGTTGTTCCAAACTTGGATACTTATCTTTGGTTTGGTAGATAAGCCAAAAGAGTCCTTTATAGGGTTAGGAATTACTTTAATTGGAATACCAGTATACAGATGGGTAAAGCGTTCGTAATAATAGCATTAGTAATAAGTGGTAATTTGTTTGGTCAAGTTACCTCCGAATCGACTGCGTCCAGAATTTTACAAAATGTATTGGATTCGTTGGAGAATAAATATCCTAAAGTGATTGAATCTCCAGAAAAATACCGATTCAAAATTGTTTTTACGGAAATCAAACGCGCCAATGGAAAAGTAACCTTGGAAACCGTTGGATTTCGAATGAATGAAAAGGAATACCTTTATCCTGCTAGTATTGTGAAGCTTCCGACGATATTAATTGGAATGGAAGAATACAATAAAATCCATAAACTTCGACCAAGAGTTACTTACGAGACCTTACTGAAATTCAACAAAGAGAAAGGGTGTATGCCAACTGCTTTTTCTGTTAAGATTGGAAATAAATTAGAATATTACACATTAGATTTATTTACAAAACAAATGTTAGCTGTTTCGGATAACGATGCGTACAACCGTATGTTTGATTTTGTTGGACAACAACAATTGAATCGTCGTTTGAAGGAAATGAATTACCAGAACACTAAAATTATTCGCAAGTTTGTCTTGAATTGTTCATTAGATCAAAATAGAATTAGTGATTCTTATGTGTTTTTAGGAAGAAGAAATGAATGGTTATACAATCGTCGTGGTATTACAAATGAAGACACTATCTTAACAGACTCGACCTATAAAATCGGAAAAGCATACGAAGGATTGGATAAAAAAATTGTTCCACGTCCTTTTGATTTTTCACGACAAAATAATATGGAGTTGGTAGATTTACACAAAACATTAAATGGTGTAATTTTTCCTAAGTCTGAATTTGCGCATACTTTTGATATTACCGAAGAGCAACGTAAATATGTCATTCAAAATTTAGGAAAATATCCTTCAGAATTTGGCTTAGACTATAATCCAAAAGAGTTTCCAGCGACCTATAAAAAATATTTATTTTTTGGTAAAGACACAAATACAACTTATATGAACGATAGTCTTAGTCGTTTCCGATCATTTAATATGGTAGGTTTGTCTTTCGGATGTGCTATCGATGCGGCTTACATTGTAGATTTAGATTCAGGGAAAGAATTTGTTTTGACCGTTGGAATCTATGCTAACGAAGATGAAGTTATCAATGATGCAAAATACGACTATGAAAGTTTAGCATATCCACTAATGAAAGATATTGGTCGTTTGATCATGAATCAACTCCCGGAGAACAAAGAAAATGTGGAGTATTTGAGAGGGTTTATTGGGGAAGTAGGGCTGAAGCGTTAAAGTTAACTAATATTCTACATCCAAATTAAAGGTCTTCTGCAACGTGAACAAATTCGGATTTTTTCTTGCTAATGCGTTAAAACGATCTTTACCAGTTTGGTGTTTTACGTTTTCTTCAAGATTTTCTGATATAGCAAAATCAACTGATATTGCCCAGTTTTTAAGACTTTCTCGTAAGTATTCAATTAATTCCGAAATGTGTGTTTGGATGTAATCGATTTGCACTTGGTTATCCACTTCATGGTTTACATGAAATTCTCCAATGATTTTCGGGTCGCGTTTAATCATTGCCAAGTAAATCGTATCATTTCCTTCCTCCTTCATTTTAAAGGCAAACTTCTTCCAAAACATTTTGAGTTGATCGGTGGAGAAAGGAGTTTTTGGTCGGTTGGCATTATTGGTTCCTCCTTCCGTCGCATCTTCTACTTTTTTAGCAGTTAATTCTTTGATAGAAAGTAGATTCGTTTGAACCTCTCCGCTAATTTTTTCCATCGATTTAATTTCTTTTTTCATCGAAATTTCAGCGTAGGAAGGTGTGTTTGATTTAGGTTTTACAGGGACTGCAGGAGCGTTTTTGTCTGCCTGACCAAAAAATGGGATGAGGGAAACGAAATCAGTTAATCCTTTTTTTTTTCAAGCTCATTTTTAATTGAACAAATCTGCATGATTGCAAGTTCAACCAAAAGACGTTGATTTTTAGAAGCTTTGTATTCTACATCTGCTTTACTCAATACGCCCATAGCACGCAAGATAAACGGTGTTTCAATCGCTTTAGCTTGTTCTGTAAAACGATTTTCGACACTTTCACCAACTTCTAATAATTTAACTGTTCGCATGTCTTTGCAAACTAATAAATTACGGAAATGGTCAGCTAAGCCAACGATGAAATTGTGTCCGTCAAATCCTTTTTCAAGAATGTCATTGAATAACAATAAACAAGAAGGTATATCCTCTTTTAAAGCATTGTCAACAATACGGAAATAGTAATCGTAATCTAAGATGTTTAAGTTGTCGATTACTGCCTGGTAAGTCAAGTTGTTACCAGCAAAACTCACAATTTGATCGAAAATAGAAAGGGCATCACGAAGTGCTCCTTCTGCTTTTTGCGCGATTAAGTGTAATGCTTCCGAGTCTGCACTGATACCTTCTTTTACCGAAATATAAGAAAGGTGATCGGCGATGTCTTTTATTTTGATTCTGTGGAAGTCGAAAATTTGACAACGGGAAAGAATCGTTGGAATAATTTTATGTTTTTCTGTTGTAGCCAAGATGAAGATGGCATGCGCAGGTGGTTCTTCCAAGGTTTTCAAAAATGCATTGAATGCTTGATTAGATAACATGTGAACCTCATCAATGATATACACTTTGTGCGTTCCAATTTGTGGAGCGATGCGTACTTGGTTTACCAATTCTCGAATGTCATCCACCGAGTTATTGGAAGCAGCATCTAGTTCATAAACATTTAATGAAGCTCCTGAATTAAAAGATAAACAGGATTCACATTGATCACATGCTTCAATGCTTTCTGTACGATTAAAACAGTTGATTGTTTTTGCCAAGATACGTGCAGAAGTTGTTTTACCAACTCCACGAGAACCACAAAATAAAAAAGCTTGCGCTAAGTGATTCGTTTTTATAGCATTTTTAAGGGTAGAGGTAATGTGCCCTTGTCCTACGACAGTGTCAAAGGTCTGGGGTCTATACTTTCTAGCCGATACTACAAAATCGCTCATGCTTGGTTTTTGTTTTTGTGTAACAAATGTACAAAGACTTTCGGAGATTCAAAAATATAACTTACGAACAATGGAGAGAATGTTTTTATAATCTGCGATCCGGATTCTGTTATGATTAACAAGAATTCTACTGTTTATTATTGTACAATGAATCTGATAGTATCGTTATATTGAGAATGAATATTATTTCCTTGTAAATTTCTATCCTAATAAAATTTATCCTCGTTCCATTTAGATGGATTTTTTTCAATATAATTTTGAATATTTTCAAATGAAAAAGAATTCCGAATAATATGATCGTGATAATTGGATTGCCATTTAAAATCAGGATTAATTTTTCGATTATTAATGGTAACGATCCGTTTGTATTGATTTATTATCACGCCAATTGTGCCCGGTTTCCATTGTTCATTTTTCCCGCCGTTTTTCGGTTTTTCGGTTTCGATATGTTTGGTTGAAATACGGGTGTTTGATGAAACGTGTGATGGGGATGGGGTTGACGGGTATGGACGTGACGATGGGGACGTAGATACGCCCAATTTGGGCGTATCTACCCCATACCCGTCACGTCCCACCGCACCGTTCCCGCCGTCACGTCCCACCGCACCGTTCCCGCCGTCACGTCCAACCACACCGTTCCCGCTGTCCCATTCATTTCCCATATCGTTTTTCGTTACACCACAACCATTCATATTAATTGGCAATTTATCAATTATCAATATCCCATGCGTATGGTTTGGCATCACGACAAAATTCCCCAATTCAATGAATGGAAAATGTATCGGTATATCCAACCAAAAACGGGTTGCGTTTTCACCTAATTCATTTAATTGCATTTCACCATTTTTTATTTCTCCAAAATAATGTTCACGATTTTGTGTGCAGATTGTAATGAAATAGGCTGCATTGGTACTATAATCCCAATTTTTCAAACGATTGGATGGTATACGGTATTTGTTTTTAAATTTTAATTCTGACATTTTAAAACGATTTTTAATTCATTCTTAATAGGTTTATATTGAGATTTTAAGGGTTTAATTTTCCTCCTTTTTATATTAAATTAGTGAAAAAGATGATTTTAAAAAATAGATAACAACAAAAAAAGAACGTTTTCACAGAAAATTTAAATGATAAATTTTAATAGCTAATTGATATTTACATTCACCCCATTATTGACTAAAATCAGTTTTTTCAGTAGTCAATATCATAATCTTAGAATTTCTTTTCTGTCAAATTTGTAGGACGAAAATTTAACTAAGGATATTATGGAGTTGACCCAAGTAACAGAAGAAACGTTATTGAAAGAATTTCAAGCGAAGATAGATGCGGAGGCAAAGATTGAACCGAACGATTGGATGCCTGAGGATTATCGTACACATTTAATACGTCAGATTTCACAACATGCTCACTCGGAAGTGATTGGTATGCAACCTGAAGGGAACTGGATTACACGCGCTCCAAGTTTGAGAAGTAAAAAAATATTGCTTGCGAAGATTCAAGATGAGGGTGGACACGGATTGTATTTATACAGCGCTGCAGAAACTTTAGGTGTTAGTCGCGATCAATTCATCCAATGGTTACACGAAGGAAAGGCTAAATATTCTTCTATTTTTAATTATCCAACCTTGAATTGGGCGGACATCGGGGCCATTGGTTGGTTAGTAGATGGAGCTGCAATTACGAATCAAGTTTCCTTACAACGTACTTCCTATGGTCCGTATGCAAGAGCGATGGTGCGTATTTGTAAAGAAGAATCGTTTCACCAACGCCAGGGATATGAAATCATGTGGAAAATGATGGAAGGTACCAAAGAACAACGCGCCATGGCACAAGATGCGATGAACCGTTGGTGGTGGCCAGCATTGATGATGTTTGGGCCAAAAGATGGAGATTCTCCTCGTTCTGGTACAGCCATGAAGTATAAAATCAAGCGTGAGACAAACGATCAATTACGTGAGAAGTTTATCCAAAAAACAATACCACAAGCACATTTGATTGGTTTGACAATTCCGGATCCAGCAATTACCTTATTGGAAGATGGAACGTATACCCATGGTGAAATCGATTGGAATGAATTCTGGACAGTTGTAAATGGTGATGGACCATGCAACAAACAACGATTAGATCACCATATTAAGTACCACGAAGAGGGTGCTTGGGTTCGCGAATGTGCACAAGCTTTTGAAGATTATATAACGAAATAAAAACACAAACTATGACTATCGATAAAAATGAATTAAAAAAAGTAATGGTTTCCAATTACGAGAATATCATTGCAGAATTACGTGAAGAATTAGCAACTAAAAAAGGTTCTTCTGATTTGGATGAGAATGACACCTTGGATCCTGAGGATTATTCGACACAAACCGTTTCCAATGTGATGGTGGATTTATTGAAAGAGCAAATCGTTAAAACAGAGAAAGATTTGGAGCGTATTAAACAAATAGATTTTTCTGCAAAAGACGAAGCGACGGTTGGAGCATTAGTAACGACAGATATGTTTAACTTTTTCTTAGGAGTTGCAACAGTTCCATTTTTATACGAGCATAAACAAATCGTTGGAGTTTCTGTAAGCGCACCAATTTTTGTAAACATTAAAGGTAAAAAAGCAGGAGATTCGTTTACTTTTTCAGGACATCAATATAATATTCACACCATACAATAAAAAATAGAAAAGCGATGAGTAATCAAGATACACAAGGACAACTTTGGGAAGTTTTTATTCAAAGTAAAGCTGGTCAGCCATACAAACATGCTGGCGCAGTACATGGGTATGATAAAGAAATGGCGTTAAACAATGCGCGTGATACCTATACACGTAGGGGAGAAGGAACAGGATTATGGGTCGTTCCAAGCGCTGAGATTGTTGCAGTAACGGTAGAAGAAGACGCAAGTTTTTTTGAACCAGCAACAGATAAAATATATAGACATCCAACGTTTTACAACCTTCCAGAAGGAGTTAAAAACATGTAATTATGAATTCAGTACATAACTATTATTTACAAATTGCTGACAACGCGTTGATTTTAAGTCACCGTTTGAGTGAAAATTGTAGTAAAGGACCATTTTTGGAAGAGGATTTAGCGACAACGAATGTTGCTTTGGACTTCATTGGTTTGGCAGAATCGATTTACGAGGAGATTGCGAAACAAAGAGGAAATTTTAGAGGAGATGATTTCGCATACCGAAGAAATGAAAACGAGTATCGCAATGTATTGTTGGTTGAAAAAGAAAATGGAGATTTTGCGCAGTTGATGACCCGTCAATTTTTGATGGATGTATTTAACTACCACTTCTTTTCAGCATTGACAGAAAGTAAGGATGCTTTTTTAGTTTCGATTGCACATAAATCGTTAAAAGAGGTGAAGTACCACTTAAAACGTAGTTCGGAATGGATGATACGTTTTGGAAAAGGAACAGAGCTATCCAAAGAAAAAGCGACAAACGCATTACAAGAACTTTGGGGGTATACGAACGAGTTGTTTGAAAACTCTTCAGTAGATACCGAAATGCTTGAAAAAGGAATTGGTGTTGATTTAAGATTGATTTACGAAGCGTGGTTGGCTCAAGTTCAAGCTGTGTTAACAACTGCAACGTTAGAGATTCCTACTAAATTCACCACGTTTAGTGGAGTTAAAAAAGGTATTCATACGGAATCTTTCGGATATTTATTGGCGGAAATGCAATTTTTGACCAACAAATACCACGATGCGATATGGTAATTTTTTAATTTGTAGGGATGTAGCATACTACATCCCTACAAATTAAAAAAAATTACATCAACATCCCACCACACACGTGTAATGTTTGTCCTGTAATATATGCAGACATATCAGACGCTAAGAAAACCGTTGCGTTTGCAACATCTATTGGGTTTCCACCTCTTTTTAAAGGAATAGAATTTCTCCATTCTTGAACTACTTTTTCGTCTAAAGCAGCAGTCATTTCCGTTTCTATGAAACCTGGAGCAATTGCATTGCAACGAATGTTACGAGACCCTAATTCTTGTGCAACCGATTTTGTGAATCCAATTAAACCAGCTTTAGAAGCAGCGTAGTTTGCTTGACCAGCATTTCCACTAACACCAACTACAGAAGACATATTGATGATTGAACCTTTACGCGCTTTTAACATTGGTTTTTGAACCGCTTTAGTTAAGTTAAATGCAGATTTAAGGTTGGTATTAATTACTTCATCCCATTGTTGCTCTGTCATTCGCATTAATAATGTATCTCTTGTGATTCCAGCATTGTTAATTAGAACGTCAATTGTACCGTAAGTTGCTACAACATCGTCTACTAATTGTTGTGCAGCATCAAAATTACCTGCGTCGGATTTAAATCCTTTTGCAACACCACCATTCACAGAAAGTTCCGCTTCTAATGCTTTTGCTTTCTCTTCGGAAGATATATAAGTAAAAGCAACGATTGCTCCTTGTTTTGCGCATTCTTCAGCAATTGCTTTTCCAATTCCTCTAGATGCTCCTGTGATAAGAACCACTTTGTCTTGTAACAATTTCATAGGTTTGTTTTTATTTTGGTGTAAAATTACATTTTTGTACTTTACTCGATTGTAAAAAAAGCTCGAATTTATACACTAAATGTTGTTAAGTGTTTAGCGTTTTGTTTGTACGATTTCAAATCGTTTTTTCCATTTTAGGATTGGTTTTTCGATAAAATGATATACAAACGCTGCAATTCCAACAGTTAGGATAAAATTTAAAAAGAAGTATAGGTACATATTTTGTGAACTCCACTTATACATAAATCGAATCACAATTATAGGAATCAGTACATTACTAAATAAGTACATACCATAAGAAATTTTACCCAAATAATTAAATATTTTAAGAAATGGGAGTTTAAATAAGGTATTTGGATTAAATAAAAAATGAATCATTCCATAACCAACAATAAGACTGAAAAAATATTTTTTAATTGTAACTTCGAATAAAGTGTTATAGGAATAAACTGGTGTACTAAAATATACGATAAGAAATAATAAATAGATACTTACACGAAGCCATTTTGGTGATTTAAATGTAATGGTGTTATGAAAATAGTAATAAGCAAAACTTGCACCAATGACAATGATATCCACGCGAGCAAGTGTGTGTAAATAGCTGTACAGAGGGTTCCAACCAGCGAAAAGTACGTACATACGAAATAAAATACTTGCAGTTATAATTCCTCCAAAAAGTTTGGGTAAATGTTTCTTAGGCCAAAAAGCAATTACAAAAGGCCATAGTAAGTAAAAGTGTTCTTCTACACAAATGGACCAAAGGTGTGCAAAAGGATATTGCCATAGATTGATTTTTATTGCGTGAAAATTATTGTAGAACAAAAGGTTTGGCAGGTAGTCAGGTGATTTCGCGTTCGCTAAATGAATAGACAGTGGGGTTAAAGCAATTAATAAAAAATAGGCTGGCCAAATACGTAACGATCTACGAATAAAGAAGTTTAGAATATGAATTTTTTGTGTCTTTTCTTTTTCTTTAAGAAGTAAAAAAGTAATCAGAAACCCACTGATAAGAAAGAATACATCTACGCCGAATCCACCGTTTGAAATTCCTCTATTAATAATTTCTCCAATAAAGGTGAATTCTTTGTATTCCTGATTTACCGTTAATATCCCAGGTTTATTGAACCATCCACACCATCCTTCGTAAGCATGGGCGAAAAACACCATAAATACCGCAAAAAAACGAAGTACATCTAAGTTTTTAAAATAGATGGTGTTAGGTGTATTATTTGTTTCCAATTTAATCATTAAAATCTAATTCTTTATCGTGTGTTTCGGGAATAGATATTGTAGATACAATACCTAAGAAAAAACAGATTAATCCAACAATAGCGCCAGCCATTATTACTTGAGTAGATGGTTTTAGGTAATCGAATAAAATGGTCATTAGAATAACGGTACCACGAACAAAGTTAGGAATCGTAGTTGCTGCGGTAGAACGAATATTTGTACCGAATTGTTCTGCACTTACCGTAACAAACATCGCCCAATATCCTGTACCTAAACCTAACCAAACACAGTAGAAATAATACATATTAGCAGTTTTAATTCCGGAAAATAAAAGGAGTAATACACCGACTAATGTAAAAATCATCATGTATAATATCGCTTTTTTTCGAGAATGTAGCCAATGACTAATAAAACCACTGGATAAATCTCCAACAGAAATCCCGATATATGCCCACATGATTGCCATGCCTGGTTTAACTTCTTCTTTGATTCCTAAATCAGCGGCGAACTGATTTGCAAACATGGCAAGGATACCAATACAGAACCAGGTTGGTAAACCGATACCTATGCATTTCATGTATTTTAAGAAAAGGTCTTTCGAAGTGAAAAACATAAAAAAGTTTCCTTTTTTAACATCAGATTGATGTTTGATTTGATGAAACATTCCTGATTCAACAACGCCAATTCGGAGTAACAATAAGCAGATTCCCATTCCACCACCAATCCAATAGGCGATGGTCCAATCTCCAGATAATTCCACCGTGAAATTCGCAACAACAGCTCCTAATAATCCAAAACCTGCAACGATAGATGTTCCGATAGCTCTAAGGTTTTTGGGTAAGGATTCTGAAACTAAAGTAATACCAGCTCCCAATTCACCTGCTAAACCAACGCCTGCAATGAAACGAAGAATCATGTATGCAGATCCTTTGTCCATAAAGTTGATTTGCGGTAAAAATCCACAAGCAATATTTGCGATGGAATAGGTAATAATGGAACCAAATAGAACTGAAAGTCTTCCTTTTTTATCTCCCAAAACACCCCAAAGTACACCACCAATAAGTAGTCCAGCCATTTGCCAGTTTAAGATTAATTTCCCTGTTGTTTCTGGATTAATGTGCATCGATTCCAAACTTGGAATACGAACGATACCAAATAGAAGTAGGTCGTAGATATCTACGAAATAACCTAAAGCAGCAACAATTACTGGTAAACTAAATAAGTGTTTTAAGCGTTCTGATGAATTCATTTAAAATAGAATTAACGAATTAAATTAACGTGTCCATGGAGATTTTTCACTTCTTTTTTAACGGTATCGGTCACTTGAATGGTCCATGTATAGGTACCGAGTAAACAAGGCTTATTTCCGTAGGTTCCGTCCCAACCAACGGTTGTATCATGTGATTCAAAAATAATTTCTCCCCAACGATCAAAGATATAAAGCGTGTAAGATTGTGGATCAAAGCCACTAAAAAATATCGGTTTAAAGAAGTTATTAATTTCATCACCATCTGGGGTAAAGGTATTTGGAACATAATAAATTAATTGATCTAAAATTTCTATCGATTTTACCATTTGTGAAATACAATTTGCTTTATTTGAAGCTGTAAGCAAAATCACATACGTTTGTGGTTTTCCGTAAAAAGTATGTTTGGGATCTTTAGTAGTACTGGTAGAATCGTCTCCAAAATCCCAACTATATTTGGTGGCATCTATGGAGGATTTATTTACAAAACTAATCGTTGGATCTAAAACTGAAGCAACGGTAGGTTGAAAGTCAAAATCTGCAATAGGAGTAGAGTTACCGCAAATGTATTTTGATTTGGTTAATTTATTTCCACAACCATTATTGGTTGTTTTGAATGTTACGTCATAACATTTGGCCTCTTTAAATGTATAATTAATTACAGGATTGTCTCCATAAACCACCAATGAATCATTCCCAAAATACCAAACCGAAGTGTCACCAATGTTTGTCGAACCATTCGTGAATGTTGAAGTAAACGGTATGCAACCAGTTACTTTATCCACATTAAATATAATATTCGGTTTTTGTCCAATAAATACTTTGAAGCTATCTTCATACGTACATCCTTTGTTAATGTCATAAATGTATAGCGTTGTGTCTGAAGTAATTGAAGTGTTTACGACTTTTCCGTTCTTTTTTTGCATGTTGAAATAATAATTTTCAGCACCTGAAAGATTTGTACCAGTAAGTTTTTTAAGTTTAAATGTATCGCAAATCGATTGTGGACCAGGATTATTAATTTTCGGAGATTTGTTTATAGTTACCGTAAAGCTTTTTTGGTCAGAACAGGCGTATAAAGAGTCGTAGATATATAACTTCAATGTGGAATTAATAGGACTTGTAATGTGTTGGCTTGGAATGTTTTTTGGATTTGAAAAATATAATTCCTTATTAGTTAGATTTGTTCCTTTTATTTTAGGAAAGTTATAAGAATCACAAACGGTAGTATCGTTTGGCTTAGTAATCAATGAAGATTTATTTACAGTAATCGTTTTTGTTTTTTCAGAATAACAATTCGGAATTCCACCTGTTTCGTCATAGACAAACAATGTTGTACTTGCTTTCATGTAGGAACCAGGATTTAATTGCACACCACTTTTTAGGGTTGCGGAATAATATTTACCTTGAACCAAGGCTGGTAATTGCACACTATCACAACCTACGGAAGCATTTGGGTTAATTAAGGTGGGTGAATTTTTAATGGTTATTTGGAAATTCTTCTCAGAGATACATTTTTTTGTTGATCCCGATTCTGCATAAATATAGATCGGTAAACTTGATTTTATTTTAGCGTTTGTACCATAATTTGTTCCACCTTTATTCGTAGCACCATAATAATTTCCAATAGCTAAATTTGGAAGAATAATACTATCACAAATCGTAGTGTCTTTTACGGAAAGTAGCTTCGGCGTTTTGTTTATCGTAATTTTTTGAATTTTTTCGGAGTAACAATTGGGACTATTCCCTGTTTCAGCATATACATATACATCCTGAGAGGTGGAAATAAAGTCTCCAGCAAGCTTTGCAACACCTGTTTTTAAACTGCCAGTATAATAATTCCCTTTTGCTAAAACAGGTAATGCAACGCTATCACATGCTTCAATAAGCAAAAGATTAGCTAATACCGGAGCATTTTTCACAGTAATCTGAAATAACTTCTCACTAATACACTTTTTAGTAGTACCTGATTCCGCGTATATGTAGACAGGTGTACTTATTTTAATTTTTGAGCTTGTACCATAATTTGTACCTCCTTTGTTTGTAGCACCATAGTAATTTCCTAAAGCCAAGTTTGGAAGAACAATACTATCACACACAATGGTATCATTTTGCTTAGCTAATATTGGAGAGTTGTTAATTATTATTTTCTGAATTTTTTCTGTATGGCAATTTGGAGCAGTGTTGTTTTCAAAATATACGTAGATGTTTTGTGTAGTTGTAATGAAGTCACCTGCTGATTTTAAAGCGCCAGTTTTTAAAGTTCCTGTATAATAACTTCCTTTCACCAAAACGGGTAAAGCCACACTATCGCATGCTTCGATGTCAACAGGAGAGGTAATTGAAGGAGAAGTTTGAACGGTTATTGTAAAGTTTTTTTCCGTAATACATCCTTGTGGACCTGGTATAGAAACATATGCGTAAATTTTTTGCGTCGCTTTTATACTGTCTCCTGCTGGTAGAAGAGTTCCTGTTTGGTTCGTTCCTGTATAGTAAGTCACATTTGCGATAGCAGGTAATATATATTTATCACACACACTCGAGTCTTTCGGTGTGTTTGAAACAGATGAGTTGATATTTATTTGAAAGTTTTTTTCAGCAAAACATGTTGAATTTGTAGCAGAAACATCGTAAACATATAGTTTTTGCGAAGATTTGATAGAATCACCAGCATTTAATTTTACTCCAGTTTTACCAGTTCCAGTGTAATAATTCCCATTAGTTAACGCAGGCAATACGTATGCGCTACAAACATTCACATCTGCAGGTTGGGCAACTGTAGGAGTAGTGGATATGGTTACAACAAAACTTTTTTCATCTTTACAAACTCCAGTAGAATCAAAAATCCAAACCGTCTGTGTGGAATTTAAATTACCAGAAATCACCTTACCACCTAATGCTTGAGTATTATCAAAATATTTCGGTTTATTAAGATTAGTTCCAGCAATCACAGGTAAAGTATAGCTATCGCATGCAGAAGTTGCTCCGGGATTGGTTGCGTTTGGAGTTAGACTTACAGTAACGACTTTATCTGTTTTACATCCTGAAGCACTTAAAAAAGTGATCGTTGTAGAACCTGAAGCTACACCTGTTACTACCCCTGTATAACTGACCGTTGCAATTGCACCATTTGCCGATGTCCAAGGTGTTGTTGCGTCAGGAGATTGTGTTGTATTGGTTAACTGTGTGGTTAAACCTTTACAAAAGGAAGTTGTACCAGTTACAGTTGCACTTATACTTACAGTTAAAAGTGTGTCACGTAAACAACCACCTAATGATTTGTAGCTTATTGTTGTATTTCCTGCTGTAAGACCAGTTACTTTTCCAGTAATATCGATACTCGCAACAGCAGGATTAGAAGATTTCCAAGGAGAAATCGTATCGGCTGAACCATTCCCTGTTAGATTGACAATTTCACTGGTGCAAATTGCTAAATCTCCAGAAATAGTGGAAATTATAGGTTTTGCTTCAGGAGTAATTAGTTTATCTAAAAGAGTAATACAACCTGCAACCGAGACAATTTCGCATTGATAGGTCGTGGGTACTGCTGGATTGACTACTAAAGAATCTTTAGTTCCTAAAACGGCAGGAGCACCTTTAATAGTCCACTTATACGTAGATCCTCCTTGAGGCGCGTGTAACGTAATTTGTCCGCCATTACAAACCGAAGAATTCCCCGTAATTTCTAACGGTTGACATACTGCATCGACATAGGCATAACCAAAATGAGCGCCCTCCGAACAGTCCATCACCGTAAAACGAACCGTAATACTTGAGTCAATGTATTTGGATAAATCGATAAAAACTGGAGTCCAAGTTTTATAATATACATCTGGATCAGAAGGGTCTAATGGAAAAGCATCGTTTGGATCATCGTACGGACCTGCATTTACGAAACCAGGAATAGCACCACTGGCAACCACTAAATATTCTCCACAAAGTATACGACCACCATTTTTATCGAATGCATCTACGCGGAAGGTAGGTTGTTGACTCGGTGCGTGACCGGAAGCTTCTAATACAACAGCGTAATAGTAGGTGAATAATGAGTTTGATTTGGTGACTAAAAATTGTTGTTCAATAGAAGCACCATTGGTTACGACACCTGTATTGGCATTATGTCTTCTAACAGTCATTGTACTGTCTCCAATTCGAAGCGATTTACTTTCCAATCCTGGACAAACCTTTTTAAACCCACCGATGGCATCAACACCAGATCGAGTAATTTTATGTTGTGGGGCAGTATTTAAATTTGAATTGGACAAACTGGATGTTGGGAAATAAACTGGATGTTGAGCAGTTGCACAACCTTCCGTAGCACTTCCGTCTGTTTCGATCCAATTGGTAAAGTCTCCATTTTCAAAACCAATATTGGAACAAGCACCTTGAACAGGAGAGTTATAAATAAATAAGCTATAATCATAACCGTCAGTCGTTCCACAATCAAGCATTATCCAATATTGCTTGTTTACAACCGATTTAAACGAAAGTCTCAAGATATTATCTACAGTTTGATCACCAATGGATGTTACTGCTTGAACTAATACTCCACCAGCACCAGGTTTTCCATCCCATACAGAAATACTTGGCATTAACTGTGTTCCAGGAACAGTAACAAAAGATAAATCGATAAAGATATTTCCTGAAGTTAAAGCTTTATGATAGAAAAAATAATCTGGTCCAGTGGTATATGGAGAAACAAAACCAGGAGGGTTACTAACATCGTTTACTTTTCCAGTTAATGATTTCCCAGCAAAATAAAATGGTAGCGTAATTGATGCTCCCGTAGAGCCAGGCTTTGTTCCACCTTGAGAAAAACTCCAATTAAGTGAGATAAGTATAAAAAAAGCAAGTATAATCTTCAATTTCATCCTTTTTTTCTCAATGTGAATTTATATTTTTTTAGAAAGTTAAGATAGTAATTATCTTTCTAACTAAGCATCCTTTTATGTATAACATTCTTTTTTTGAAAAGGTTGCTTTTGTAGTCGTAAATTATTGTTGATTAAAATCAAACTTTTTCGCTTTGAAAGGGAAAAGGTCATATAATTCTCCAGAGTAATAAAATTCATATGCAACTGCACCGAAAGAATGCGGTTTTTCATGGATTTTTATGGTAGAACCACCAACTTTTGGATTCTTTTTAGGTTCCGATTGTGGGTAGCCAACATTGAAAAGTGTAGCTAAGATCTCAGGTCTGTTATCAATTGGATAACCAGCTTTTTCCCATTGGATTTTCACTTGTTTTACGAAGATTGCTGCGTAAATGTAGGAATAGAAATGATTTTTGTAATCTACTAATCGGTCAACGCGTTCTGCTTTTGGGTTTTCTGTTTTGAAATCAAGAAGATGTGTATACTTGTCTCCTAAATAATATACCGATTTTGGGTCGTGTAGATTTTTCTCAATATCGATTGCTGTTTGTTCTTTGATGCCGGTTACTCCAAGTGAAAATTGCGATTCCACAGTTAAAATTTTCAAGGGTCCAATCCATTTTTTGTAGGCTTCTCTTTTGGAGTTAAAAAGACGAATTTGTTCTCCTACCAAGCAAGCGACAATCAAACGTGACTCTACTCCGGTTAAATTTTGAACTGAATCGATCAATTTCTTATCTTTTGCAACAGCGATTTTAAAGTCCTGCCATTCCGATATATTCATCCAATCAAAGATACTTCCTTGGATGCGTTTTGGCATTTTCTTTGGTTTTCGTAACTGTTTGATTTCATTTTGATACGCTTTGTTTTTGCGTAAGAAAAGCTCAACAGCATCAATCATTTTACTCGTTTCTACTTCATTTTTGTCCTTCATGTATGCATCCATAATGAAAGTTGCATTTTTTGGACAATATTTGTTCAGAATTAACAAGCGTTCTAAGTTTTTATAGGAGCGAATTTCCCCGTTTGTTGTGTCGATTTTAAACGATTGATTGTATTTATCCTTGATTTCGTTGAAGTAACGGTCGTTCATGTCGATGGAGCCCGCATCGTTTGTTAATTTTAACTGAACAGCCATATAGGTTGCAGATAAGAAGAAACCAACGATTGCAAAGGCAAATACTAAGGTGAAGAAAGGGTATTTAACCCAACGATTAGCAAAGAATTTTTTCATGGCGCGAATTTACAAATTACAAATAAGAAAATTACAAATTTGCAGATTCGAGATTATAGATAGGTAGAATATGATTGAAGGATATTAACTATTAAGAAATTAAGGTTGAGTTTGGGTGTGATTTGATGGAGATTTATTAAGGTATTTAAGTTGATTCTCTTTGAGAATCTGTAGGGTGCTATTGAGCATATTTGTGGGAGCCATCGCAGTTAGGCATACGTTTGGATAGGCCACAAGTACAATCAGTGAGGCCTTTGCCTTGGAGAATTTTAGACGTACAATTTTCAATGCGTGTAATGCGCGTTATAGATTGTTTTGCACCTAAAAAATGGAGTAGGTAGCCTTTTTGTCGACCGGGAGTTAAAGCTTCGAAGGCAGCTTTAAAACTAGGGACTTGCTTGAATTTATCCGTCAATTCTTCAGGAACAGTATATTCTTCT
This sequence comes from Flavobacteriia bacterium, assembly GCA_947455515.1. Classification (GTDB taxonomy): domain Bacteria; phylum Bacteroidota; class Bacteroidia; order Flavobacteriales_D; family Crocinitomicaceae; genus CANHVK01. Next base: position 11,404 of record CANGOF010000015.1, on the reverse strand, counting down.
TTTTTCTTGTGTTCGATTTTCAACCCTGCTTTTTCGACTTCGATTGCTTCTAAGATATAGGCTTTTACTGTAGCTTCATTAGCAACCAATTCTTCCATAGAAGTAAAGCGAATTTGTCTTCCAGATTGCACGTTTTCTGTTTGTTGAATCAGGATGTTTTCACTATCGAGTAACAATGCACCTTTCATGAAAAGTACGGCAAAATAATCTTTGAACCCGTGAATGAGAACTATGTTTTTTCCATTGTGCGTAAAACAAGGAACACCCCATTTCACTTCTTCGTGGAGTAAACAATCCAAGACATTGGTTCTTAAAACCATTAATTCATCTTTCCATTTGGTAAGATCCTCAAAGAAATCATTTATTTTTGGGTTCATCTTGTTAGTTTTTAAGGCAATCTGCTTGAATTTCATTATTTCTCCATTGGATCCAAAATTCTTGGAGTCCTTCGGGTGTCGTTTTAAGTGGACTAATATCTAACGAATCGCTTGGTAATAAGATTTTTAATAAACGTTCTTTACGTGTTTTTATAGCAGGGGAGTGGTTCCAACCGCCAGAGTGGTCAAAGGAAGTTCGTGCCTCACATTTATTCGAAACGCTTACAAAAGGGATGTTTAATTCATAAGTTACATTTCCCGTTCCCATTCCTTTGGTAGACATGTAGATGTTTGGCAGGTCAACCTTACTGTATTTTCCATTCGTATACAATTCCTTGAGTTTATCACCAACCGCTTTAGCCATTTTATTGGAGAATTGATGGGCGATATCGGAACCATTCACAAATTCTTTTCCGATGTATTTCCCGAAGCAGGAGGAGTCCGTGCAGGTGATTTCGTGAGATTCTAACGTTTGAATATCTTTTTTTATAGCGTTTGAAATGCAGGTAGAACTGGCGAGCAGGATGAATAGTAAGAGGATGGACAAAGACTTCATGGTACAAAATTACGAGAAAACGTTTTATGGAGGTGTGTTTTTTATATAAAGTTCAGAGAGTTTTTTAGCGCAGAGGACAAGAGAGAAATGGACGCATTTGACTGAGATTCGAGGCCGCAGAGGGAATCTAACTGCGTTAGATTTGGTAGGAGTGAATAAAGATATGAAAATTAAAGTAGAACATAAGATTTCCCTCCTTGAGGAGGGATTAAGGGAGGTGATAAGTTGAAATGTAAATGATTTATTTACAGATTATACCTCTAAAATACTTGGATTCACTTTCAGAATTAATAATGTTTCCTTTTTGATCTATATTTATCCAATAATGGGATATTTTATACTTACTACCACCAATTAATAATTTTCTAATAAATTGTGTTGAAGAATAGGATAAATCCCATTCAAATTCTTTGGATGAGTCAAAGTATGTTAGCTCAACACAAGTTTTTAAAGGTTGAAATTTGTATTTTTTTTGATTATTGGCAATTATAAATACTTTTCTAATATCAATTACTTTATTTGTGTCTAAAACTAAGTCCTTGTATAAACAAGGGATGAATAAAGTGGTATCTTTTAAATGAACTCTTTGAATAACTAAAACTGAGTCCCAGTTTTTGAAATCATTTTGTGTAAATGAAAAATTTGAACTTAGAATGAAGAAAACGAAAAATATAGATTTTTTTAAAATGACAATAGAATTTTTATATTGTTCTATTTGATTAATTATCATTAATTTTTCCTGTTTTTAACTATGAATCAAAAATACGAAATAATTATAAAAACGCATGAGGTTTATAAATTAATTGACGTAGAACATAAATCTTTCCTCTTTGAGGTGATGCAGTATTGCTTCCGTAAGAGAGAACTAGGTTAATTTTTTGTACGTTAAATTGATGAGTCCAGTATCAAATTTTTCTACATTTACTAATTTCCAATTACTTTCATTTGGTTTATTAGGGAAAAGGGGAATTCCGTCGCCCAAAATTATTGGTACCATTGAAATAATCATCGTATCAATCAGATCTTGATTTAAGAATTCAGAAATTAATTGTCCACCACCAACAATCCAGCAATTTTTCGAACTTCTAATTTTAATGTTTTCAATGAATTTTGGAAAGTTGTTCGATACCACGAAGGTGTTTGGAGTTTTTACTTCGAAATATGGGTTCGATGTGATAATGTAAGTAAAAAAATTAGCATAGGGCCAGTCATCCACAGCAGCAATTAATTCTTCATAGGTATTTCTACCCATCACGATTGTTTCAGTGTTGTTTAGAAGTGCTTTATAGCCATAATCTCCTGTCTTTGGTTGAGGAAAAAAAGTTAACCAATCCAAGTTTCCATCAGGTTTCGCTATGTAATTGTCGAGAGAAGAAGCGATATATAACACAGTTTTTACTGGTAAATGGCTCATTTTTCGTTTTTTTCTATTTTTATCGTTAAGTATACTTTTTCTTACTTTAAGTATAACAATTAAAACTAATAGAAAGAAACCTACTGTGATTCCAATCCCAATCGCATTTGGCATTCCAATATTACTTTGGTTGGAATTTAAAAAACCATATTTCGATAAGTGAAGTTGAAGTAAATTGTTAATCATCTTATAATTATGAATTTTCAAATTTCGCTAATTATTTAGAAAAAACAACAAAATTGCTATTTGCTTGATGAACAAACAAAAAGTGACTCCTCTGGAGTCGAGTATGAGCTTTAATTTATTTGGTTAGAGTTGAAATTTCAATTAATTCAATATTTTTTGTAAACAGAGGTTTAAATGTTGGAGGTATTATTCTTTATTCTTAGTTTTTTACCATAATTCATTCCGGGTTTTTCAATAAAAAGATAGGTTAAAAAGCTAATAATGACAACTAAAGGAGTGATTCCAATTAGAATTAAACAATAGTTTGTTGCTGTTAAAGTTTTTGCATCCGTAAGTCCTACACAAAAATACATTACACAAAAAATAAGTATACCATGCAAGAGGTAGGTACTATAGGAAAGTTCACCTAAAAACTTTAAGGTAGTATTTTTTAAGAGTCCAAAAAGGTTATTTCCTAAAGCGATAAGGTTGAAGGCAATAATAATAAACATTTTACAAAGAATATTGTCGGATGAATTGTAACGTAAAATCAAACCCAATGAAAGGAGTAGAGTGATACTTAAAAATACCGAATTAAAGTTGATTTTTTTTGGTTTATATTTTATCAGAAAAGGAGCTATTGCTCCACCAATAAAGGACATAATATGTGGTTTAAGTATTCCATGAAATCGATAAAAAACAACGATAAACAACAAGCTAATTATACTAAATGAAATGGATGTTTTTTTTCTGTTGATTATGATGTAAAGCAGAGGTAAACTAAAATAAAATAGCCATTCATAAGGAAGTGACCATATAACGCTAGCATTTATGATGTTTGTAAATTCACAATGATTTATTTTTGGTGCATCGTACATTGTAAAAGTTCCCCAATGTGTCAATTGTTTCAAGAAGTCGATGATAGAAACATTTAATTTCCAATGAGTACAAATCATTACTATGAAGATTAGTAAAATAATGGATACAAGGTATAAGGGAACTAATCTAAAAATCCTACCGATAAAGAAATCTTTCCAATTTGTTGTTTGTGTACCTTCGTTTAAAAGTTTGGAAACAAATAAAAAAGAGGTAATCATAAAAAATAATGAAACACTTGTTTGACCAAGTTGATTATAAAGATTTGATTTAGGTGCTTCCCAAGAATTCGTATGAAGATAATGAAACCAAATTGTAGCGTGGTGAATAAAAACACTTATAGCTAAAAATCCTCGTATACCGTCAATAGTTTCGTAGCGGTTATTATTGATTACAATTTTATATTTTGAATTAAGTAGATATGCTGTTCCAAAAGCTAATGAAAAAACAGTAAGTGCAAAAATAGGATTTAATGGATTCATTTTATTTGTCTAAATTTTATTCTTTATTTACGTAAGATTTTCTCCATTATTCGTCCTTTTGCTAATTCGTCCACTAATTTATCTAAATAACGTACTTGTTGTGTAAGTGGATTCGTGATTTCCTCGATACGGTAACCGCAAATAACACCCGTAATTTGTGAAGCATTTGGGTTTAGTTTTGCTTGATGGAAAAACGACTCAAAATTTACTTTTTCCTGAATGTGTGTTTCAATTTTCGCATTATCAAATCCAGTTAACCAAGTGATGACTTCATTTAATTCTGCTTGGGTACGTCCTTTTTTTTCAATTTTGGTAAGGTATAACGGATAAACAGAAGAAAAAAGCATTGTAGCTATTCGTTGGTTGTGGGTGTCTGTGGTGTTCATTTTAGCGCATTAAAATTGAGGCGTTAAATTACAAAAATCAACTTGAATTTTAGGGATTTATAATTTTTTAGTTACCAATTAAACCCGAGAATGAACATGTTAGCGATTCCTTCGCGTGTTCCATTGTTTTGAATATGTGATTTACCGTAAAAAAGTCGGTATTGTAGGTCGATGGAACAATGTTTTATTTTTATGATTTCATAACCTGTAGCAAAAGTGAATGCTGGTGCACCGGTGTAAAATCCGGCGGTTTTTGGATCTTTCACAGTATAAAATGCAGGAGCGTCAAATGTTAATCCACTTCCACCTAATAACCACCATTTTGGGGTTACCCACCATTGTCCAGCCAGGATAAAGGCTTCAAATCCCCTGTCTTTGTGATGGTATTTATAATTCGCTCCTGGTAATAATGCGAGTAACGCAAATCGATTATTGAAGCGATACCCAACCTTGATGTTTGGAATCGTGGTTGAAAATGTAGTTTGAGAAGTATCATTTGCACGTAAATGAAGCGTTCCAGCGCCAATTCCGAGTCCGATGAAGAATTTTTTTGAATTTGTTGGTTGCTCTTTATCAGTAGTTTGAGTAAAAGAAATACTTGCTATAAAGCATAAGAGGAAGAGAGTGGTTTTTTGCATTTTATTGATGTTTATATTTTTAAACTAATATCCATTAATTTTTAAGAAGATAATCTTTAAATTCAATTCTTCCCCAAAGTTCTTTATGGTAATTCAATTTTTCCACTTTATTTGGGTTGGATGTATGGTAAGATACTCCAGCGTCTTTGTGAAGGTAATATTTCTTCGTTTTTTGATCGTATTTAAAAGTATAAATTCTCGACCATCGCCAGTTACTTCCTCCGTATTGTTCAATGGAAAAGTAATTCTTTTTGGCAACCAAACCAGCGTAGGGATCGCCAAAAGCACCTCCATCATTTTTGGATAATACAATACTGTCATTTTTTTCCGCTAATCGATATCCTCCTTCTTTTATCCCTTCTAAGATGTAAATTGGCCGTAGGGTTTCACCTATTTCTGCTACTTCTTCGTTTTTGTCTTTTAAAACGAGTAGATAATCACTTATTCCATCCAAATTCAAATCGCATTTTAAGGAATCTTTAAGTATATAACCATCCGGAATAAATTGTGTGAAAGCGCTTTTTTGTGAATAGGATAGGGTTGTTGTTACTAATAGAATTAATGTTGTAAGAGTATTTTTCATACTTTATTAAATTTAGTTAGTAAAATTTTCAATGTAATCATTTGGATTAGTAAAGTTGGTGATGATAGTATGATTGTATTCATCAATGTTTCTTGTTCAGTATAGGTACTCCAAGCAGCAATTCTATCATCAAAAAGCATCAGATTAATTTTAAAAAGCGCAATAAATCCAAATAAAATGGAAATTATGGAAATTCTAAAATGTATATTAAGTTTAAAATGAAACATTACCAACGATAAAACCCCTAACGGAATAAAAATATAGGTAAGCGATTTGAAAAATGTTTGTTCAATTACCAAACAATCTCCACTTCCTACACAGGTATTTGCAGGACCATAATTTATAAATAGTAAAATATCAAAGAAAGGTTGAAAAATACAAAATAACAATAATAGGAGTATCGGCTTTTTTTGTGATAAAAGTATTTCTTTCATTTCTTAAGTATTATTTCTTACTCTTTGAATTCCATTGCTTTATTAACATTAAAACAAAAGGGAAAGTTACAAATACAATCCAAATTGCGGTGTTTTTTGGGACAATATGAAAGAAGAAATTGATAGAGTAAATCATTGTTGCATAGAGTAAACAAGTGAGTGCTGCTGAACGCTCGATTTGTTTGTTTGAAAATCTGTCTATATGTTCATTTTTTAAGTCGACAAGTTCTTTGCCTCTTGCATAGCGAAATCGAAATAATAGCATAGTGTTTTGAAGGATAAACATACTTGATACACCTAAAAGAAAAAACTGAACACCAATAAGTAACTGACTGTAAAAGCTATTGGATACATGTTGATCTTTAATTAAAAGGTGTACTAAAAAATCAAATGCAAAAATGATGGTAATGACTGAAATACAGATACTTAAATATAGTCTGCTGTTCCGTGTTAAAAGAGATTTCGAAAGCGCATGATAACATGCATATAAACAGAATAATAAGCCAAATCCAAAAATGGAAAGGAGAACGGTGTCCCTTTCTTGATAAAGTTTTAAGTCGAAACCCCAATATACAATGGCTAAAGATTGCATGAGCGTGATTCCTTCTGTGAGTATTATTTTGTTGTTTTTTCTATTTACTGCGTGGTTTAGAATCGCATAGGTAACAACAAACCAATAGGGATAATGTTGTATTTGTTCATTAAAGTTGAATTGATTTTCATTGAAAAAAGGAAGTAAACAAAGAAAACTTACACTAAAAGAAACCAATGAAGTAATGAAAAAGGTGATAAGTTTATCGGAATAACGATAATTCACATAAAATAATCCAAGAATTACAGAAATTAGTCTGACTTCTAACATAAAGGAGATTGATTCTTAGGTAAAAGTAGCGAAATTTACAAAAGATGCTCCATCCGCTTGGATGAATAGTTGCAAATGCTTTAATTTTAGTCTAATATATCTCTAATGAAAGCCTCACTTCCTTGTGGATTTGTGAAAATAGTTTGGATGTTATTTCTACTTTCATTAGCATATTCGTAAACAAGAATGGTGTCTCCAAGTGTCAAAGGATTAAACCATTTTATATTTTTATACTGTGGAATGGAAAGTGATGTTGAGGGGGATGTAACAACCTCTTTTGAAAATCGATGTTTGGATAAAATACGTTTTAATTCGGAAGGGCAAGTTCTAAAATGCAACCAGATAGCATAGTCTATTTTAGGAATCACTTGGTCTTGGTAATGAAGTACCTGCACGCAATTACTTTCTCGAGGTGCATCAAACAGTGCATCGTAAATTTCTTTACCTGTTCTTGGAGTGATTACCTCTTTTACGTTTTGGTAGGATTTAGAAAAGAATCGAAAGGAGGTCCAGGAAATTAACACTATAAAAACTAACAGAAAAATAAGTGAAAGTCGCTTAAATATGTTTCTTTTTTTGAGGTAACCAATTACAATTGTTAAAATGAAAAAGAGAAGTGTTAGTCCTGAGAATAAAAATAGCGTTAGTAGTTCTTTCATGATTAGGGCAGTTTTACTTCAATGTATTTATATATTTTTCTCGTTTAAAAGCATTGTAATGAACAAGAAATTAGTACAAAAAGTAAAGGAATAAATTTCATGAGCAATTGACTAATAACTTATAAGTTAACGCTCAAAATTACTCATTATTTGATTGCTAGTGTAGATTAAGAATTTTGTACATAAGGGAGGATAATTTGGAATCTAATTTATTATTGGTTCTTGAGAAAGTGGAATAGGATGGATGAAACAGATGTGCGACTCCGCTGGAGTCGTTTTGTGAAGAGAGCTTGCCTTTGGCAAGCAATGTTTGACTCCGCTGGAGTCGGGTAAATGATCTGAAACAAAAAATAGCGAAGAGTTTTATCACAGAGGGTACGAGAGATTATGGATTTGTTTGGTTTGGGGTAGAGGGCGCAGAGAGAATCTAAATGCGTTAGATTTTTATGCTGTATTATTTTATTCGGAATATAAAGTTTCCCTCCTTGAGGAGGGATTAAGGGAGGTGACACGACAAATTAATCAACGTGCTCGGAGTTTTTATCACAGAGGACAGGAGAGATATTGGACGTGTTTGGTGCGAATTAGAGGACACAGAGATAATCTAACTGCGTTAGATTTATAACAACTGATCGTAATTCAAACACCGACATCACCTATAAATCTTTATTTTTATCGAAAAACTAGAAAAATGAAATTGGCAGTCCGTTTATTATTAGGTATCCAGCTTGGTTTGATGTGTTCGTTTTGTAGTGCGCAAAACAGTGAAGTAAAAACTACGACAAACCAACAGGAGGTGGTACTACACTATTTGGTTCAAGAACCACGAGTTGCTGGAAAAACGAAAAAAGCGATTGTTTTATTGCATGGGTTGGGGAGTAATGAAGACGATTTGTTTAGTTTGCGTGATCAATTACCGAAGGATTGTTACATTATTGCTCCACGCGGAAAATTTACCTTATCGAAAGGGAGTTATGCGTGGTACCATGTCGATTTTTCGTCGGGTAAACCTGTATATAATCCTAATGAGGAGTTGCAAAGTCGTAAGGCAATTCTTCAATTTTTGGAAAAAATCAAAGTAAAATACGGGTTAGACGACATCTATTTAGGTGGATTTAGTCAAGGGGCAATTATGAGTTCAACCATTGGTCTCTTATACCCCGAAAAAGTGAAAGGCATCTTTTGTTTGAGTGGTAGATTGTTAGACGAAATCAAACCGAGTATAACTCCGTCACCTGCTTTGCAACGCATGAAGGTATTCATGGTACATGGCACGCAAGACGGAATGTTGGGTATCACGAATGCACGTGAAGCAAAAACTTACCTGGAGCAACTGAACGTAAAAGTGCGTTATATTGAATACCCAATGGGACATCAGGTTATTCAAAAGGAGTTAGATCAGTTGAATCTGTGGTTTGGAGAGGAGTGAAAAGAAGTTTTACTTCAATGAAATTTCCCTCCTTTCTCTAACATCTCAATAATCTCGCGCATGCGTTTCTCACGTGTTTCTGCGCGTTTTGCTGTTTGAAGTCGAAATCCTATCGCATACAGGTTTGTTTTGTTGAGTTGTTTGAAAAATGCTTCTGCTTGTTGATTATTACTCAATGCTTGAAGAAAATCATCCGGAATTGTCATGTTGCTCGGGGAGTCGTATGCTAGCTCCCAGCTGCCAGTTTCTTTGGCGTGTTCAATCATTCTGTGTCCTTGCGCTTGCATTCTTCCAGCTTTGATTAAGCGTTCGACATGCCCAATATTGATTTTAGACCAAGTACTTTTTTTGCTTCGCGGACAAAATTTCTGCAACCAAGCGTGTTCATCGAATGATTTTTTTTGTCCATCGATCCAGCCAAAACACAATGCGACATCTAATGCTTCAGCATACGTGACAGTTTGTTGCTTAGATCCCTTTTTGAAAATTTTCAGCCAAACACCGGTCGAATCGAGGTGGTTTTCGGATAGCCAGCTCTCGAAGGTGGTTTCGTTTTCAAAGGAGAGAATGGGGAGGGTAGTTGGTGAGGACATGAGGGTAAAATTGTTGGGTTCAAAAATACAAAATTGTTGAGAGTTACACTAAAATTTTAGAAGGTGTTAGAAGGAAGGTGAGTATGGTTTAGTTTTAACACATAGGCTTGGAGGGTACGCAAGAATCGAAGTTATTAGCGCAGAGGGCAAGGGAGATTATGGAAGTGGTTGGTTTAGATTAAAGGGCGCAGAGTGAATCTAACTGTGTTAGATTTGGAATGCAATGTATTTTTATTCGGAACTTAAGGTTTCCCTCCTGGAGGAGGGATTAAGGGAGGTGACAGGTTATAAAATTACAAATCGCTCGTTTTTTATCACAGAGGGCAAGAGAAAAGTGACGTGTTTGGTTAAAGTAGAGGTCACAGAGGGTATCTAACTTCGTTAGATTTGGATACAATTTAAACTACCACAATTCTCGTGATAAATTGATAACCAAAGAAAGTCGATGTTTTGCTATTGAGTTAGATTGAAAAGCTAGTAGCGGTATGTTATAACCATAGTTTAAATTTACAATGCCAAGAAAACTCAATCCAATTTCCGGCAACAACCTTAGGTCTGATTGTTTATTATCCATGTAGTTCACAACACTTCCTCGAAGACTTATTGGTAACATAGCGATTTGGTAACCTGCTTTAAAACCATAGATGTGATTTTTTGAATTAAAATTGGATTCAACTCCGATATAAGGTCCATAAATAACACAGGGTGCGCACATTGCACATTCAATTTTTGCAAATAGTAAGTTTAATTCTCCAAAAAGTTGGTTCTGGTAAATAAGTCCAGGGGCAAGTACATAGGAAATTGGTATTTTATGTTGGGTAGTTGTTGTATTAGTTACAGTTGAAGATTCAATTTGATATTGCTTGTGGTCAATCATTGTTAATCCTTTACCACTAACAGGAACAAAATAATCTTTATATTTTACTATATAAACGATGTCTGGATAGTTTTTGCGACTTTCTAAAGAAGGAAAACGATTAAATACCCAACAAATTTCAACCGTATCTCCATCTTTTGGAGCCTTCCATTTAGGGAAGTTTTCGCCTGATTTTTCTCGAATTTCTTCACTTGGCCAATCGATGTCATTACTTAAATTAAGTGTTCTATACGCGTGACCATTATTATAGATTTTCACTTTTTTACCGATAAAGAATTTGTCAGGAATTAAGTGAAAGCAAAAATCAATTTTAGTAATAGATCGATTCCCGAAAGATAGAATATGATTATTTTTTAATGTATCTACCTTTCCATCCATTTCTGGGTAAGGATTATCTAAATAAGGTTTTGTAAAAAAATAACTGGCTTTATCTTTCGTTGTATTGTTCCAATCGACATCATAGAAAGTTGTATCCTGTGAAAATGTAATTGATGAGCACAAGTAAATAAAGAGAGTGATTACGATAAATGTTAATTTCATAGAGTTAAGTTTTTTGTTATGATAAAATATAATAAGTTTGAAATTAGAAGGATTGGTTAGGTGTATTCTCTAATCAATAATATTACGAGAATTCCATAGAAAATGAAATAAGCAGTTTTTCTATTTTTTGAGTTTAGGTTCATATCAATTTTAGTTCAAAATAACAATTACTTTTTCACAAGAGAAAAAAGTGAAAACACAATACGGATAAAATTATACCCCATAATAACCAACAATGGAAGCTCTATAAAAAAGAAAAAGATGATTAGCCAACGGGGGGAATACGAAGTGAAATCAAATGAGAATTCATAGTTTGAAGGGTTTGTAGTATCATAAATGATAAATGCTTTTTCATATTTATTATAGTCATCACCACATTTTTGGTAACCAGTTATTTTTTTTCCATCTGTTGTTTTAAACCAAAAAGAAATATAGTTAACGTCTGATTTTTTTTGATTTAATTGAATATTTAATAAGGCTACTTGTGCATGTTTAACCAACGAATCATGTGATGCTTTTTGAGTAGAATATTG
>CANGOF010000014.1 GCA_947455515.1 Flavobacteriia bacterium | reverse complement strand
GTTATTAAAATTGGTGAAATAATAACTATCTATGAATCCATTAATCGACAGTTTTCCTTCTTCGTTTTTTGTTGAATCTGCTTGAGAAAAAGCAAGACTGGACGCAAGTACGAAAGCTGCACTTACTAATTTAGATTTAAATTTCATTACTTATACAATTATATTTATTGGTAAAAATACGTATAAAAAAACTGATGAAAAATAGGTTATTAAACGCAAAAATTAAAATTTTCTAATTTTTTGTCGAAAAAAGTTGATAATCAATGTGTTTTATATCCACTTTTCTTTCATTGCTTTCACTACTAATTCTACCGAATTTTTCACCTTCATTTTTGCCATAATATTTGTACGGTGTGTATTTACTGTGCGATCGCTGATGTATAACTGATCTGAAATCTCTTTATTGCTCCACCCTTCTGCAATTGCTTTAATTATTTGAATTTCTCTTTTTGTAAGTTCGGTTAACTCATTCCATTCCGGATTCTCTTTTAATTTAAGTTTAATGGTTTCTAAAGTTTCTGCGTTAATTAGCTTACTGAAATATTCTCCCCCATTATGTACGGTCTGTATAGCCTCTATTAACTCTTCCAATTCACTGTTTTTCATCACGTATCCATGTGCTCCAACCGACAATGCTTTTAGAATATATTGTTCCTCATCGTGCATAGTAAGCATAATGATTTTCGAATTTGAATAAGATTTTACAATTTTTTTAGCACACTCAATTCCAGTTTCGCCAGGCATGTTAATATCTAATAAAACTACATTTGGCTCTGTATTTTTAATAATTTCTAAGGCTTCAGGGCTGGAATTTGCTTCACCAACAATTAGAAAATTTTTATGTTTGGCTAAAATTGTTCTAAATCCTTTTGTTACCAGGGCGTGGTCGTCAACTAAGACTATTTTAATTTTATTTTTCATTGGTATAAAATTTCGGGGCTTAAACCTTTATTTTTTTGTTCAACTACAAATTTAACTCTTCCTACACTAAAGTAAAGAACGGATTAAATTTCTTATTTGCCTCAAAAAATCGAATTTTTAGAAGCCCTCTATAGTTAGAGTTAAGATACTATCCTACTTTCCACTGCAGTTTCTGGATTTAAAGGTAATATCATTTCAATTGAAGTTCCACTATTTTTTTTACTTTTCACCTCAAAAGTAGCATTAATTAATGTTGCTCTTTCTTTCATATTTATTAACCCATTTGATTTTTTAAAAATCACATTCGAAGATTCAAACCCGACCCCATTATCTGAAAAATGTACGTTAAGGTGATTCACGTCAAAAAAATTTACTTTTACATTAATTATCGTCGCATTTGCATATTTTAATGCATTGTTTAATGCTTCTTGAATCACACGATAGATGGTTATCTCTTGTTTTTTGTTCAGACCAATTTCTTGAACAAAACTATCGTAATCAAAAATTATTTGTATTTGATTCACAGGTAAATTCAATAACATTTTAAGTGCAGGAATCAAGCCTAGATCAACAATTGCACTTGGCATTAGGTTGTTTGAAATTCTTTTTACTTCTTTGATAGTATTATCAATCATCTCTTTCGCTACTTTCGTTTCGTTTGAAAGTTCTTTATATTCCACACTTTCAATTGCAGAAATTTCTAAGCGAATGGCAGTTAACATTTGTCCAATACCATCGTGTAAATCTTTAGAAATTCGTTGTCTTTCTTCTTCCTGACCTTGAATCATCATTCCCAGATTTTTTTGACGCAGTAAATTTTCGGCATTCTGACGTTCCATCTCCAGTATTGAAAATTTCAATTCTCGTTGCGCTACTTTATCTGTTATGTCAGAAATTCGAACTAATAAATGAACTATACCATTAATTTCAAACTTCTTAATACGTGTTTCACCTATGAACAGTTCGTTATTTTCCCTTTTGTTCGTTTCTTCAAAAACAACAGAATCTTGCTTGATTAATTGCGTATCTATCTTTTTCCAAAAGTTATTTTTATCCTCGACTTTGAATAATTGCTTGTAAGAGATAAAACTTGAATCGTCATCTAAAGCAAATAATTCTTTCGCTGTATTATTGTAATATATAATTTTTTCGGTTTTTAGACTTACTAAAAACAATGCATCTGGGGATTGATTATATACCTCTTCCAACATCATTTTTTGTTGGGTTAATTCATTTTCAATGGTACTTCTCTTCGTTGTATTCATCATCTGTAATACCACACCAATTACTTCATTAAACTTATCAAACACTGGTATGTATTCATATTCGTAATACATTTTAGACAAGTTATTTTGTACATATACGTGTTCATTTTTAACTATTTTACCCCTTACTGCTAAATCGTAACTTTGTTTGTATTTGGGAACGTATTCCTCTGAAAATAAAGCCTCTATTTTCTTCCCTTTTTTGATATCAAGATTAAAAAATTGTTTGAATTCAACTTCCGCATTTTTATTAAACCAATGCACTTCAAAATTTCGATTAATAAAAATCATTGGATTGGTTAGATTATCATAGATCGCCATTAATTTTTCTTTGGTTTCAAACAAAGCTTCATCTTCCTTTTTAGTTTCTTTAATAATTGACATAGTAATACCTAACACAATAATAAAACTAAGGACTAATGTAATATGGTTGATTAATAAGAAATTAATATGCAAATTGACATTTTTGTAAAAAGCACTTTCAAATTGAAAATTAACAAATAAGCCAACAATACAAATTAAAAGTGAAAATCTTAATCCTAAGGTCATTTTAGTAATGTCGTATAACCTTATTAACATTAAAGTTAAGGGAATAAAATAGATTGAAACCTCTACTCTATGTGGTAAAAACAATGCCCAAACGATTAGGGATGAAGTGGTAAGTGTAAAAAACAAGACTTTTGCTAAATCATGATAACGACCAGCATTTAAAATACTTACGATAATAAATAAGAAAGTAAAAAGTACACAAGCCGCACTAATCCAAATAATATTTGTCAAAAAATAAAACACAAATACTTGAAGTAGTGAAATCAGAATTCCAATTAAGGACAAATAATGTAGTAATGTTTGTCTGGCTGTAAGCATAAAGCGATGTTTGACTCCGCTGGAGACGAGAAGTGGGATAAATTTTAAGTTACTAAATTATAAAAAAATAAATTAATCGACCCCTTTGGGGTCGCGAGCGATGTGAGACCCCTCTGGGGTCAGGAGGGGGGGGGAGGGTGATGGTAGGAAGGGTGGGGGCGGAAAGGTGGGGATTGGCGGGTAGAAAAAAAGCTGCCCAATTGGGCAGCTCTAACGGGTGATTACTTTTTATTCAGTAACTCATTTAATTTTGCTTCATTTTCTTTTTTATCGTTGATGACAAAACGTTGTGCAATGTATTCTTTAGGCTTCCCATGTTTATCAAGAATTGGAGCGATGATTGCATCTACCCAATAAAAAGAGCCGTCTTTTGCTTTGTTTTTGATTTCACCACGGAAAATATTACCAGAAGAAATTGTACGCCACATATCCTCAAAAATTTGATCGTCTTGGTCACCCGATTTAAGGATACGGTGGTTTTTACCCATTACTTCTTCTTTAGCATATTTAGACCATTTTAAGAATTCATCATTCACATAGGTAATATTTCCCTGAAGATCTGTTCTCGAAACGATTGCAACGCTATTTATGATATTCGATTGTGCTAAAAATTCCTCTTCTAATTTTATTTTTTCTTCTTGTAAATGGCGTTGCATACGAGTCATTTCGGATTGAGTAGCTTGCATTTCTTCCAAATTCTGGCGAATTTCTTCCTCTTGCGCACGCATTTCTTCCGTTTGTTGTTGTGACTGATTTAACAACATTTTTGTTTTTGCGTTTACTTTCACTGTTGAAATTGTACTTGCGATAGTTTCCGAAAGTTTAGATACGAACTCAATTTTTTCTGTTGAGAGCGGTTCAAATGAAGCAATTTCAATGGCTCCAAATACTTTCTCATTAATAATTAGTGGAATTATAAAAACACACGTTGGAGTAGCTTCCCCCATACCAGAAGTAATATTCACGTAATCGGAAGGAATTTCCGTAAAAAATAAAGGTTCCTTATCAAACCAAGCTTGACCAACCAACCCTTGTTTCCATTTTATCTTTTTTTTCTCTTCTAAGTAACGTTGTTTACCATAAGCATACACAGACTTTACTTCTAAAAAATCGTCATTTTCATCTTCCTCGTTGATTACATACAAATACCCTTGATTTGCATGGATGTATCGGATTAAATTAGATAAAATTGTATCGTAAAAACGTTGTTCATCGGTAGTATCCCGAAGAAAAACTGTAAATTTTGCTAAACCTTCTGATATCCAATTTCTTTTACTATCCTCTTCTGAAACTTTCACAAGATTATCTCGCATATTTAACAAGGATTTTCCAAGTATGTCTTCTTCACTTAGTGTCTCATAATCGGCTTGTAAATTTCCAGATCCAATTTCCAGTGCAAATTTTGATTTTGCATTCAATCCTTCCACTAAATTTTTCACTGTATTTGTCATTTCGCCCATATTCTCTTCTCTAACTTCCAATAATTTTCCTTTGGAAAGTGTCTCCATATAGTCTTTTACTGCATCGATATTTTTAGAAATTCCAGAAGCCAAACGATAAAAAATATAACAAATAATTACAGATATCAATATAATTACAAAAATCAAAATTGCTAAATGCTGCGTAAAATAAGTCCAAGTAAATGTCGCTTTAGGAATAAATGTGATTGCGTTCCAATTTTTACCTCTGTAACTATATGCACCGTCGCCTTTTTCTTTCCCTATTACATAATTATTCGTGGAAATTGTTCTTCCTAAATATGAAAACTCTAATCCATTTTCAAAATTAGTCTCCTCAATTATTTTGTTGGAAACTACCAAGCTGTTGTCTTCCGCATCAATTACTTGATTATTTTCATTGGTAACCAAGATAAAAGAATTTTTAACCGTTTTCCTTAAAGCTTTTTCTGTCTCGTTACGTATTCCTTGTGTAACTTCTCCCCAATTTGCATAGTTATACCAAACACCAATGATATTCCCTTTGTAGTCTCTAATTGGAGCGGCAAAGGTCATCCCCCACCCATTGTTGTTATTTATGTATGCTGACGTTTTATTAATCATAAAATCCGAATAATAAGCACCTCCTTGAGGTCCATTACCAGAAGTACAAGCGCTAAACCATTCTTCGTGTGTTACGTTTTGCCCTATTATTCCCTTTGAAAAAATAGTGTTGCCATTTTTATCTTTTGAATTTACAGCTACCACTTTACCATTTATATCTGTAATCATCATTAAATCATACAATACATAATAACTAACCATTGTATTGATAAAATCTTGTGCATCTTGTTTAACAGAATCTGTCATAGCAGTTCTTACTGCTAACTTATTGTATGCAAATGCCTGCACATCTCCGAATCTTTCATAGAAATTACGGTCGATCATTTCCATTACAGAAGCAGCATTTGCTTTCGATTGGACTTGGTATTGTTCGTTGGTGCTTTTTAAAGAAGATATAGAAATATAGGTGATTATAACCACCGTTAGTATAGACATAACTACTATGGAGGTCAATACTAACTTTTGGGAAATTTTTAAATTGGTTAAATAGTTGCGAATCTTCATGCAAGTTCAAAATAATTATTAGACGAATATAATAATTATTTTTAAGTTAATTGACTTAGGTGCATGTGCGTATCTTACGGAGTCGTGAACGTGTGCTATTTCATGGTAGCGATGAGGGAGGCATCTGGGGTCGGGAGGGATGGACGATGAGGGTGATAGGGCATGTAGCGGGTAGCGAGATGTGACCATGATGGGGTGTGGCATTATTTACCGAAGGAAGACACTTCCAGCTAGGCAAATGATGTATAGCGGAGCAAAGGGGGATAAAAAAAGCTGCCCAATTGGGCAGCTCTAACGGGTGATTACTTTTTATTCAGTAATTCGTTTAATTGTGCTTCTTTTTCTTTTTGGTCGTTGATTACAAAACGTTGTGCGATGTATTCTTTTGGCTTTCCGTTACCATCGAGAATTGGAGCGATGATTGCATCCACCCAATAGAAAGAACCATCTTTTGCTAAGTTTTTCACTTCACCTCTCCAAATTTTACCTGAAGAAATTGTTTTCCAAAGATCCTCAAAAGCGGCAGCTGGCATGTCTGGATGACGAAGGATACGGTGATTTTGTCCCATTGCTTCCTCCTTTGAATATTTCGCCCATTTCACAAATTCATCGTTCACATAGGTGATGTTTCCAAGTAAATCTGTTTTTGATACAATTGCAACACTATTGATAATCGAATTTTGTGCATCCATTTCACGAATAACTCGTTCCATTTCTTCCGAAGTAGCCTGTACTTCTTCCAAGTTTTGGCGAATTTCTTCTTCTTGTGCACGCGTTTCCTCAATCATCATTTGCATTTTTTCTTCCTTCTCTTTTTGCTCGTTAATCACAAAACGTTGCGCGATGTATTCGACTGGTTTTCCATTATCATCTAAAATTGGAGCTACAATTGCATCTACCCAATAGAATGAACCATCTTTGGCTTTGTTTTTAATTTCACCACGGAATACTTTACCCGAAGAAATCGTTTTCCACATGTCTACAAAAATTTGATCGTCTTGCTCACCAGATTTTAACATACGGTGGTTTTTACCCATTACTTCTTCTTTCGAATATTTAGACCATTTTAAGAATTCGTCGTTTACATACGTAATATTTCCTTTCAAATCCGTTTTAGAAACAATCGCGATACTATTTATAATATCCGATTGCGCTTTCATTTGTGCTTCTAATTCTTTTTGCTCCGTGATATCTGTAGCAAATTTCACTACTTTGATTATTTCCCCATTGGCATTTTTAACTGGATTATAGATTGCATTTAACCAAACTACTTCTCCATTTGCATTTTTACGTTTAAAAATTCCTTTTTTATCTTTTCCATTTGAAAGATCTGACCAAAACGTTTGGTAATCCGGAGAATTTTTTATTTCTACTGGAAGAAATTCACTATGATGCACTCCTTTAATGTCATCTAAATTAGTTTTCATCGCAGCATTAAAATTATCATTTGCTGTAATCACAAACCCATCCGGCGAGAATTCAATGGTTGCCATGGTGGCATTTACTCCATCCAAAATTCCTTTTGTATTTGCATTCGATTCGGCAATGATGGCATTTTGTTTTTCCATCTCCTCTTGCGTCGCTTCCATTTCCTCCATGTTTTGTCGCATCTCCTCCTCTTGTTGTTGCATTTGCTCCATCATACGCGTCATCTCCCCTTCTTTGCGCTCCATCTCTTCTTGCGTCGCTTGCATTTCTTCCATGTTTTGACGCATTTCTTCTTCCTGCGCACGCATTTCTTCCGTTTGTTGTTGCGATTGTTCCAATAACACTTTTGTGCGTTCGTTTGTTTTCGCAGTGGATAAGGTAGAAGCGATTGATTCGGCTAATTTTTGTACAAAATCAACCTCAAATTGCTCAAATTGTTTGAACGATGCAATTTCTACCACCCCATAGGTTTGATCGTTCACTGTAAGAGGGACAATTAAAAATGCATTTGGATTTGCATCTCCTAAACCAGAAGTTATACGAACAAAATCTTTAGGAACATCTGTTATGAATAAGGTATCTTGTTCTTGCCACGCTTGTCCAACTAATCCCTCCCCTTTATCTACTCTTGAATGCAGGTATTTCTTTTTATTCCACGCATAACAAGCCACTAATTCGAGGTGTTCATCATTTTTATCTGAATCGTTTACCACAAACAACCCACCTTGGTTTGCATTTAAGTATTTTACTAAACCGGCGATGATATTATTTGCAAGTGCATCTATTCCATCGTTATTGCTACGTAAGATATCCCCAAATTTAGCGAGACCTTCCGTTGCCCAATTTCTTTTCTTTTCGTCTTCTGCAACTTGAATTAAATTGGTACGCATGGTCAATAAAGATATTCCCAACGTATCTTTTTCACCCAATGAATCAAATGCTACATCTAATTTATTTTGTCCAATGTTATCTGCAAAATCGGACGCTCTATTCATGTTGTGAATTAAGACATTGATAGATTCTGCCACATTTCCGATATCATCTGTGGAGTCTATAGCTACCGTTTTGGTAAAATCACCTGCAGCAATTACATTCGCTACCTCTTTTACTTCATTAATTGGTTTTGAGATGAACTTGTTGAATATATAATAGACAAGAATAATTATCCCAAAATTTAATAGTGTAAAAAATAAGACATAATTTAATACTATCCTTTTATTGTTATCTGTATGTTTTGTAAATGCATCCACAATGTTTTGTGCTTTTTTCAGCATTTTTCCTTTCACCGCTCTCCTATTTAATTCATTGATGGCTTCTGTTGCTTCTTGACTATCTGCAGGCTGTGTCATTACCGAGTTTAATAACGCTTTTGTCCCTTTAAATGAATTCTTCATATCATTCAACGCAGGTAAAGCAACCTCAGGAGCTGCAGCAATGTGAACGGAAGCATCCGTTTTTGGGGGATGTCCACCTTTAAAAAGCACCTCTAAATTCTTCTCAAAGAATATAATCGTTTTGTTTAATTCCTTTTTTGCGTTTGCTGCAATGGTTTTATCCCTACTACATGAAGCATTTCCTAAGGCTGTAAGTCGTTGGGAAAGGAAACGATTTCTACCAGCTGTGTTTAGTAAATCTGCATCTTTATTCGCAAAGTTACTATACAGAATAACGGCATCTAATAAAAGATTAAACACTACTAAAAGTAAAACTACAACGCTTACTTTTTTACGGATGGGGAAATTTTTAAATTGCATAAAATCATTTTTTACAAATTTAATTCATTGTTAATCAATAAAAAATGCGCAAAATCATTAAAAAAAATAGACGAATCACTTAGTAAAAAAATATTACTATAAGCAAAATAGCGTAGGGATTTAGCGATGTACGACTCCTCTGGAGTCGGTGTTAAATAATTGCTTGCCATGGCAAGCAATATGCGACCCCTCTGGGGTCGGAACGCGTCGCCATTGCATGGCTAGCGATGTGTGACTCCGCTGGAGTCAAGGGATGGAAGGGGGATGAAAGGGAAGCGATGTGTGGGTCCAGCTGGGGTCAAGGGGTGGAAGGGGATGATAGGGAAGCGATGTGTGGGTCCAGCTGGGGTCAAGGGATGAAAGGGAAGCGATGTGTGGGTCCAGCTGGGGTCAAGGGATGAAAGGGAAGCGATGTTTGATCCAGCTGGGGTCAAGGGATGGAAGGGAAGGAGAGAAAAAAGCATTTTTTAGTAAAAAAACGAGTGCAATTATTTGGATTTAGATCCTTTTATTTCTTAAATTCAATAGAGAATTAACAAAAAAACAAGTAAAAATGGCAAACACGTATTCTCAAATTCACATTCAAGTAGTTTTCGCAGTAAAGTATAGACAAGCTTGTATTTTACCTCATTTTGAAGGTCAGGTTTTCAAAATAATTACTGGAATTATTCAACAAAAAGGACAAAAATTACTGGCAATAAATGGTGTTGAAGATCATATTCATATTTTCATTGGGATGAAACCAACCTGTAATTTATCTGATTTGGTACGAGAGGTAAAAAAGTATTCGACGAATTATATTAACGAGACTAATTTGCTGCCTCATAAATTTCAATGGCAAGAAGGGTTTGGAGCATTTTCTTACAGTAATTCACATGTGGAGAGGGTGATAAAGTATGTGTTGAATCAGAAAGATCATCATGCTAGGCAAAGTTTTGGAGAGGAATATGTAGGAATGTTAGAACAAAATGCGGTGGAATATGATGAAAAATATTTGTTTGATGGGGGAATAGGGTCAAGCAATGTGTGATACAGCGATGTACGACTCCTCTGGAGTCGGAACGCGTCGCCATTGCATGGCTAGCGATGTGTGACCCCGCTGGGGTCAGGGGGGGACGGATGGGGAGGCAGGGAGGCAGGGAGATGGGGAGGTAGGGAGATGGGGAGGTAGGGAGATGGGGAGGTAGGGAGGCAGGGAGATGGGGAGACAAAAAAACCGACCTTTGAGAGGTCGGTTTGTAACATAATTGGATTTATACTATTACGCTGCGGATTCTAGTTCTAGAATATCTAATAGTTGTAATATTTTTCCGGAAATTTCTTCTAAGCTTGTGAACGATTGGTTCGCTTCTTCGAGGCTTCCAGCTTCTTTTAATTGAATAATGTTTACAATTGTTTTATGTAATTCTTGGTGAATTTTTTCTAATTCATCAAAATGACTATTTCCTTTAAATGCGTTAATTGCATAGCCATAAATCCATTTTCCAAGATCACAATCCGTATGTTTAGCAACATTTTCCGCTTTAAAATCTTCTACATTCAGCAAATATGCTTTCATGTTGATCATCCACATTCTATGTTTTTGCTTTGCTATAAAAAAATCAAGTACCATGGCTGTGCTTATTTAGAATTAATATTTTTTTCCATACGCTTCAATTGATTATACCATTTGTCATACATGGTATTAATTTCTCCTTCGTATAGTTTTTTAGTGGCATAATCGCGCTCTTTTTGTTCGATAACATCATTAATCACAAAACGCTGCGCAATGTATTCTTTTGGTTTTCCATTTTCATCTAAAATTGGAGCTATGATTGCATCTACCCAATAGAATGATCCGTCCTTGGCTTTGTTTTTAATTTCACCGCGGAATATTTTTCCAGAAGAAATTGTTTTCCACATATCTACAAAAATCTTATCTTCCTGGTCTCCAGATTTAAGCATTCTGTGGTTTTTACCCATGACTTCCTCTAAAGTATATTTAGACCATTTTAAGAATTCTTCATTCACATAGGTGATGTTTCCTTTTAAATCTGTTTTGGATACAATCGCAATATCATTGATAATATCATTTTGTGCTTTGGACTGCGCCTCCATTTCTCGTTTTTCAGTTATGTCTGTAGCAAATTTTACCACTTTCACTACTTTGCCCTCCGCATTTTTGATTGGATTGTAAATCGCATCTAACCAAACTATTTCACCTGCAGCATTGATACGTTTAAAGATTCCTTTTTTGTCTTTTCCAGCAGCTAAATCAGACCAGAATGTTTTGTATTCAACCGAATTAAGAATTTCAGCAGGTACAAACCCACTATGCGGCATACCACTCACTTCTTGCAACTCTGTTTTCATTGTATTTAAGAAGTTTGCATTTGCTGTAGTAACGATTCCTTGTGGTGTAAATTCTACCGTTGCCATGGTTGCATTGATACCATCTAAAATTCCATTTGATTCTGCTGCTTTATCTGCAATAATGGCATTTTGTTTTTCCATCTCCTCTTGCGTAGCCTCCATTTCTTCCATGTTTTGACGCATTTCCTCTTCTTGTTGTTGCATTTGCTCCACCATACGCGTCATCTCCCCTTCTTTGCGCTCCATCTCTTCTTGTGTCGCTTGCATCTCTTCCATGTTTTGACGCATTTCCTCTTCTTGCGCACGCATTTCTTCTGTTTGTTGTTGTGATTGCTCTAACAAGATTTTTGTGCGTTCATTGGTTTTCGCTGTAGATAAAGTAGAAGCGATACTTTCTGCTAATTTGTTTACAAAATCAATGTGATATTGCTCAAATTCAAAGAAAGCTGCTATTTCAACAACTCCAAAAATTTCATCATTCACAGCTAACGGAACTATCAGAAATGATTTTGGATTTGCATCTCCAAGACCAGAAGTAATTTTCACATAATCTTCTGGAACATCTGTGATGAATAGTGTGTCATTTTCTTGCCATGCCTGACCAACTAATCCCTCCCCTTCGTCGACACGCATGTTGATGTACTTCTTTTTGTTCCAAGCATAACAAGCAATTAATTCAAGGTGCTTATCGTTTGTATCGTTATCATTCACTACGAATAAACCTCCTTGGTTTGCACCAAGGTATCTTACTAAGTTTGAGATGATGTTGTCTCCAAGAATACTTAGACCATCGTTATTGTTACGTAAAATTTCACCGAACTTAGCGAGTCCTTCTGTTGCCCAGTTACGTTTTTTATCTTCATCCGCAATTTTTTCTAAACTTGCTTTCATTTCCATTAACGACAATCCTAATTCATCTTTTTCACTTAAAGGAGCATAGGATAGTTCAAAATTCCCTTTTCCAATTTCACGAGCATAATCTGCTGTGTTTTTTAAAGAATGCATGTAATCATTTAACGAATAGCCAATTTTCACTAATTCATCGTTTGAATCTTCTTGATTTACTTGTTTTGAATCTTCTTCCACTTCTAACTCACCAACTAATAGGTTAGAAATCATTTTTTGGATAAATGAAACCGAACCTTTAATTAAACGATTAATATACATGCTTATAAGTACAGCAATAAGCAATGCGATAATACTGAATCCTACGATAAATCCTGAAATCTGAATGGAAGTAAATTTATTTTCTTTTGCTAATAAATCAGATTCTTTGGATAATTTTTCTGATAATTTTTTCGCTGAGACAGTGATTACTTCATACTTTTCTTTGTACAATGGTAACAACTCAAAAGCACTCATGTCTTGGTTTAAGGTAGCTTGCACCAAGTCTACACTCAACTTACTAAACTCGTGAAGATCTGGAATATTCTTTTTTATTTCTTTAACGAAAGTAGATTTTTTGTTTTTTTCCAGAATAAATAAATGCTTTTTAAAGGAATTTATGTGGTTATAAAAATTCGCTTTGTAGCGTTTCACTTCTGTTTCATCACTTTTATTTAATAATACCCCAACGTAGATATCACCGTTGATATTATCTTTTTCTTTTTCTAACTCTAATTGTGTGTTTAACACTTTAGAATTAACAAAAATTTGTTCGTTGGAAGACAATAGTTTTTGTAAGCCATAAAAAGACACTAACCCAAGTAAAAAAATAGTAAGTGAATTGATAATCAATATAATTGCTAACTTACTTCCTATTTTTTTCTTTTTTAAACCAATGGATTTCTTGGTTTTTTTTTCGGTGTTATCTACCTCCATAATACGTTGTTTTTGTTTTAAAAATAATTCGCATCTAAAAATATATAAAATAATTTTATTATACGTCAATAAACTTAAAATATATTGAATTATACGAATATATTATCCTCATTTATAGGGAATAAAAAAAGCTGTTTCAAAAAATGAAACAGCCCTTTTATCAATATTATTATTTTAGCTTAAAATGCAACGTTACCGTCTACTTTAATTGTTTTAGCTCCTGCAGCATCTTTAGCTGGCAATAAACCAATTGCGCCTTTCGTATTTTTCACATACGCTTTTAATTCGTCATCTGAATTACAAAATTTCGGAGCTGTGATTTGTCCTTGAAATACTAAAGCCATGTAAAATTTATTTACATCACTTGCAGATTGACCAAACACTTTAGAACACATCAGTGCCCCACCAGCAGATTCTGGTTTTAACATTACTAAAGTAATTTTAGAACCATCTTTCCAACGTGTTTTTTGCGCTTTGAAAATGGATTTAAGGTAGGCATAAGAAACTTCTGTTTCAGACACTGAGTCATTGACTACCGCAGATAATTGGGTTTCATTTGCTGCCGACATTAAAAGCAGAGAAACTGCTAATAGCGCTATACTTGTTAATTTAGAGAATATTTTTTTCATGATATTATTTTATGATTAAATAAATACGATTAAAAACCAATTGAATATTGTAGTCTAACATTATCTGTAATAACAGAAGATCCTGCATTCAAATTCTTAGCGTCGTAGTGGCTATATTCTAATTTTACGTTTGCATTGAAAGCGAAATCATAACGTAAACCACCAGTGATCATACTTGTTTGTTGGTTCGAGTAATATACATCTCCTGCTTGCGTATTAATAAAATCATAACGTGCATACGGCGTTAATTCACCAAACAACTTATATCCAGCATATAAGAACCCAGCTTGAGTAGTTTTGGTTCCTAATTCAGTGTTTTTATTTTGAATGTTGTAGTATTCACCGATTACTTGCAATTTGTTGTTGTTAAA
Source organism: Flavobacteriia bacterium (assembly GCA_947455515.1). Taxonomy (GTDB): domain Bacteria; phylum Bacteroidota; class Bacteroidia; order Flavobacteriales_D; family Crocinitomicaceae; genus CANHVK01. The sequence goes on along the minus strand of CANGOF010000014.1, from coordinate 22,696 downwards.
AGAAACGAACCCAGAAAGATTTTGGTGTGTTAAATCACGACCTACAGGATTTGAAGTAAAGCCTAAGCCACCTTCTGCAATACTTTGTACACTAGAAGCAATGTTATCAAAATATCCAGTAACTCCAAACTTTAAATTTTCAATAGGATTGAAACGCAAAGTTGTAGTAATTGCTTTGGAAGAGTTATTATCCGTAACTGGTGTAGAACCAATACCATTGGATACAACTAAATCGTATCCGAATCCAAGTTTACCAATATTATCTCCTGCTAACCAGAAACCAGTTTCGTGGATTTGTAATAACCCACCATCGTCTTCATAACGAACCGCAAGTGGTCTAGAAATAGTTGGTTGAATTACCGTTCCGTGGTGGTATGCATTATTCCAAAATCCTAGTGGAGCGTGAAATTTACCTGCACGGATGTAGAAATAATCTTGGATTTCATATTTAATAATGATACGTTCCACATCTACACCGAAGCTTGTCCCATCGTGCGCCATTACTGCTTCTCCTAAGAAAGAGATACGATCCGTTATTTTGGAGGTGATGTATTGATCGTATTCCCCTAAAATAAAATTATTTTTTCCGTGATTGGCAGCATTGTAATCAATGTTTGCAAATCCTTTAAAGGTTGTTTCCTGTGCGTTCATCCACCCTGAAAGTGAAAGAACGGAAAGCACTAACAATGTAATTTTTTTCATATAATTTAGTTTTGGTATACAAATTTACCAATAATACTCTAAACTATATAAGTTAAATAACGTATTTATTTTTTATTTAGTGTTTATACTAAATGAATACCCCAAGAATACACCAGAATAGGTCGTTGTATATAGTCGATTATTGACAACAGACACATCGATCTGCGACCAGCGATTGGGGTAAAATATGATTCCTGCATCGTAGCCAAATTCAGCGAGTTCATTCGTAGCGCTATATCCAAAACCTTCTACAAAGGCTTCTATATTTTTGTGAATCAAACCCGTAGCACACAAGGAATAATTTACAATTCCTTTTTTGTATTGATTCGTAAAAATCGTACCAACGTTGTAATTCAAGGCGAAATAATCGGAGAAATGGCTTTGAAATTGAAAACAAACTTCTAAGTTATAAATGTCATTTTGTTTAAATGAAGCAAGGCGTTGTGTAGGATAAAATGAATTAATAATCATACTCGCTTCTGGTAAACCTGATTTTTCAACCCATAATTTACGTTTGAAGCCCAACGCAATAAAATCAAAACCTAGGTCTTGGTTTTTATTCATCATACCCATCATTTGCGGGGAATAGTTATAGGTAGCCCTAAGTTCCGTTTTAAATCCAAGGTGTTTTCTAAGCATAATATTTGGGGTAAGTACGCTAGAAACATCTGATTGATCCGAAAAACTGATCCCTGACTCTACAATCCAACGATTTGAATCTACGATGTATGGACTGTCTGAAACTCCTGGACGATCAAAAATGACTGGAGCATCTTGACCAAAACTATTCAAACAAACGAATAACAAAGGGAAAATTAAAAATTTATACATTCAATTGAATTAATTGTTTTTTTAGTTAGCGCTTTCAGATATTTTAGACAAAAAAAACAAAAGTATAAAAATGTAACTACTATTTTATGAGTCAATTCACTTAAAATGAATTATTGTTTTTCATTTATAGATATTCAACTTCGAGAACCTGCCTTCGAGAGCCTGCCTTCGAGAACCTCAGTCGACGGAGGCGGCGACGATGACAGCGGTGGCAGCGGGGATGTATAACACATTTACGTATAGTAGTTGATTTTACGTACTTAATTTTGTAGAATATTTATACATTTACATGAAAAAAGTGGAGCTTAGACTCCGTTTGAATCGATAGCTATGTTAGAAAAACTACTTGAATTATCAGAAGTATTGTTGAACGGTGAATTTGATAAACTTAATTCCCTAGATACTGCTGAAGGAAATGATCTGGAACATAAAATTTTCAAAAACCTTCAAAAACATGCAGAACAACTTCAGAATCAAACATATTATTTGAATAATTCTCAACTTGATCTCATGTTGGAAACCATTACATCCTATGTGAAGCATGATTTTAATCACACTATTCCTTTAAGTGACAAGTTTGATTCATTTGATACTATTGCCACAGGAATTAATATATTAGGGGAAGAATTAGGATCTACATTTTTATCTAAAGAAGAACATTTAGCTAGTTTAAATGCTCTCTCTTATGTTGTATGGTCTTCAAACATTGAATTTACAGAAATCTATTTTGTAAATAACAAGGTGAAAGAAATTTTTGGTTTAGATCCAAATCAACTCGTTGAGTTTCCTAATTTATGGGTAGATATTATTCACCCTGAGGATAAGAAACTCGTTGAAAACGCATTCGATGCTTTTTTAATATCTGGAGATTTTAATATTGAGTATCGCATTATCCATCAAGAAAGTAATGAAATACTATGGATTAATGACATTGCTAATTTTTTAACAAGAGAAGACGGAACTCGTTATCGCATTTTAGGTTCATGTAAAGACATTACAGATAAAAAACACTTTGAGATAGAAAACAAACTTAACCAAACGCGATTAGAAGAAGCGCAACGCATTTCCAAGGTAGGTAACTGGGAATTAGACTTTAAAACAAGCAATTTATTTTGGAGTAAGGAGCATTATGATATTTTTGAAATCGCCTACGATACTCCGAATGAAATCTTATACGACGTTTATCGATCAAAAATTCATCCAGAAGACTTTCTGAAATTGGACCCTTTGGTAGAAAAAACAATTAATACTGGTCAACCTTTTGAGTTTAACCATCGCGTACTTCTATCCAACAATCAAGAAAAACACATACGAGGTTTAGGAAATGCAACGATTGGATTGTCAGGTGAAATTGTAGGTATAAAAGGGACTGCTCAAGATATTAGCATAGAAAAAAAACAAGAAAAGCAACTCAACGATGCGCTGATCAAACTAGATTCTATTGTAAATTCAACAGAATATGCTATCGTTGCCACAGATTTAGAAGGAACCATCGTATTATTTAATCATGGGGCCGAAAAATTGTTAGGATACTCAAGTGATGAAGTATTGTACAAAATAAATCCATCTATTTTTCACTTAGAAAGTGAAATGATTGCAAGAACAAAGGAGTTAAGCGAAGAATTAGGATATCCTGTCACATTGGGATTAGAAACGTTTCATGCCAAGGCAAGTAAAACAGGAATTCCTGATAGTCGCGAATGGACTTACGTACGAAAAGATGGATCACACTTACTTGTTTCATTATCGGTGAATACCGTACTTGATATAGATGGAAATGTGCAAGGATATTTAGGTATTTCTAAAGACATTTCTAAGGAGAAAGAGCAGGAAGAAAACTTAAAAAACGCCTTAAAATCTGTTCAGGATTACAAAACTGCATTGAATCAAATTGCGATAGTATCCATTTCAGATGTTCAAGGAAATATCATCTTTGCGAATGAAATGTTTTCGAGAGTTTCTGGCTATTCCGAAGCAGAATTAATAGGAAAGAATCACCGTATTTTGAAATCAGACAAAAATCCTCCTACTATATTTGAAGAGCTTTGGGAAAGTATATCTTCGGGAAAAACTTGGAGAGGAGAACTTTGCAATGTCAATAAGTTTGGAGAATATTATTGGGTAGATACATTGATTGTTCCCTTTTTAGATCACCAAGGAAAACCGAGTCAATATTTCTCCATACGTTATGAAATCACAGAGAAAAAAGAACAAGAACGTTTGCAATTGAATAACATTGAATTACAAAAAGACAAAGAATTAGCAGAACAAAAAACGAGAGTAAAAGAACGTTTTTTAGCTAATATGAGTCACGAGATACGTACGCCAATGAATTCTATTTTAGGTCTAAGTAATTTAATGGAAAAGGTAGGAACGTTGAATCCTAAACAAATGGATTATATGAAAACCATCAAATTGAATTCAAAAAACCTATTAAATATTATCAATGACATCCTTGACATATCCAAAATTGAAGAAGGTAAATTGGAAATTGAAAAGGTAAATTTTGACATCAAGGAATTGGTGCACAATGTTAGTAAATCCCTTCATTTAGTTGCATATAAAAAGAAAATAGAGCTTAAATCTACTATAGAAGAGGAAATACCTTCTTTATTACTTGGAGATTCTACCCGTTTGAATCAAGTTTTATTAAACCTAACAAATAACGCAATTAAATTTACCCATGAAGGAAATGTTCAACTAAATTTGAAACTTGTAAGTAAAGATGAGAATCAAGTACGAATAAAATTTGAAATTAAAGATACTGGTATTGGTATCGAAGCGGATAAAATAGGTAGTATATTTGATCCTTTTTCTCAAGAAAAATCATCTACTACACGTCTTTATGGAGGGACAGGTTTAGGATTATCCATTTCTAATCAAATCATAAAAGCTTTACATTCTGAAATACATGTAGAAAGCGAACCTAATGTTGGTTCTACTTTTTATTTTGAGTTGAATTTTCAATTAGCAGCCGCGAAAGCACAACAAACCAATTTTGAAATCCCTCTACAAATTACAGAACTAATAGGGAAATATCGAATTTTGCTTGTTGAAGATAATCCATTTAATCAAATGGTAGCGGAGGACACATTAAAAGATTGGCATGGCGAATTACAAATAGATATCGCAGAAAATGGTATTATCGCATTAGAGAAATTGCAGCAAAATTCGTATGATCTAGTGTTGATGGATATTCAAATGCCAGAAATGGATGGACATGAAGCTACCCAAAAAGCGAGGAATGAATATGGTATTCGCATCCCAATATTAGCAATGACTGCACAAGCAACCCCTTCAGAAATTGAAGCGTGTATCCAAAGTGGAATGAATGATTATATTTCCAAACCTTTCAAAGAAGAAGATTTATTTTCTAAGATAACTTATTGGTTACAAACAGATTTTTTAAAGTAATTTTATTCTAAAAAAGATTGAACACAAAAAATAAAGCTGCCATACAAAATGTACATCTTACACTTAAACAAGCGGAAGATTTAAGCATATATCGACGACTTCTAATTCTTACCTTGTTACTTTATCCTGTTTTTGGGTATATCAATACGTTTGTTCACAAACCGGCAGATGAGACTTTAAGTATACTATATCAGCGAATTGCATTCAGTATATTAATTACTATTTCCGTTGGAGCCTCCTATTATTCGAAGCGTATCCAACATCGATTTTATACTATTATCTCTATTTTGGTATATGTTGGGTTTAGTCATCTAACCTACATTGCTTTTTTACGAGGCTACTCGATGAATCACTTAGTAGGGATAGTAATGGTTTATGTAGGAACCTCCTTGGTTTTTCGTAAAAATTTACATTTAAATATTTACATTGTTTACGCAACGTGTATCTCTATTATCACTGCTTTTATAGCGCCTAAGGGTGATATTTCCCCTATTATGGTAATTCTAATTATTAGCTGTATCAGTATCGTAATTTTCGTAGGGATTAATATGAAGATCAAGGCAGAAATACGATTAAAACACAATGAAGCCAATTTTACCGCGATTACAGAAAACACTTCCGATTTGATTTGGTCCATCGATTTAAAATACAAATTACTAAGCGCAAATAATGCGGCATTAAAGCATTTTCAACTTCAAGGAATGCATTCTATCGCTGTTGGAAAAAAAATAGATTTATTGATTATCACCTCCACCTTAAAAGAAGAATGGGAAACATATTACCAACGTGCATTATCTGGAGAAATTTTCACAATCATTCAGGAAGAAGAAACCAATGCACAAGTCTATGAACATTCTTTTTACCCAATTAAAAATAACAAGAAAATAGTACGAGGCACCTGTGTTTTTTCCCGAAATATTACCCAACAAATTGATCGAGAAAACAAATTAAAATTTGCGCAACGCATTGCAAAAACAGGTAGTTTTAGTCGTAATTATATCACCGGTAAGTATACCTGGTCGGATTATATGTATGAGTTATTTCAACTACCTACGTCAACAGATATTCATGCTCTTGAGATGAAAGAGTTAATTCATCCAGACGATTATAGTGCATATGAATCCATGTTTACTTCGGCATTTGAGACAGGGAAATCGTTTTCCCTTCAATACCGTATTGTCCGAAAAAACTTTAGTATTATTCCAGTTTTAGCAAATGTTGTTTTACAATTAAATGAACAGAAAAAAGTAATCGAGATTAATGGTACAATACAAGATTATTCGGAGCAATCTCGTCTCCAATTATTAGAAAAAAATAATCAATCCCTTCAGAAAGAAAAAGAATTTTCTGAAACTTTGAATCAACAGTACACGTCTTTATTAGCAAATTTGCAATCGGAGATACGAACTCCACTTAATACCATCCTTGGAATTTCGAATTTATTTTCAACTATAGAAATTCAACATCCTGCTCAAAAAGAATACCTTACCGAAATTCAGAATAGTTCCAAGAAACTGTTAACTATTGTAAACAAAGTATTGAATTTCAAGGATCTTTCAAGTGATGGAATTACCATTCGGATTGAAAATTATTCCATTAAAGAATTATTAAGTAGTATTATTTCCAACACTATCCATGAGGCAACTAAAAAAAATATTTCCTTACGTTATTTTATTGAAAAAGAAGTAGAGGATTTGCAAAATGGCGATGTAACTCATTTAAAAAGAGTGTTAACTCAATTAATCACTTCCAGTATTCTTATGACAGAAAAAGGAGAAATAATACTTGCTGCTGCATTGGAAAGTCAGGGAAGTGCATCCTTTTTACTATTCAAAGTGATTGATTCAGGGAAAGGATATACCGAAGAGCAACAGAAAGTACTTTTTGAAGCATTAGAGCTAAACGAAGATCAAACGGAATTCAAACCAAAAACTTCCGGTTTTGAATTACCTATTTGCAAACAAATTGTTGAACTAATAGGAGGATCGATACAAGTTTCCAGTTGGGTTGGCTTAGGAAGTGAATTTGTGATTCGTTTTCCAATAAATGAACGCTCAGAAAACAAGATTTCAAACGAGACACGAACAGACAGTGAAGTATTAAAAATCCTACTTGTTGAAGACAATTCTTTCAATCAAATGGTAGCGATAGAAACCATTGAAGGTTGGAATCCAAAGGTACAGATTCAGTTGGCTGAAAATGGAGAAGAAGCCGTTGATGCATTACAAAAAAACGCGTTTAATCTCATTTTAATGGATATTCAAATGCCAATAATGGATGGACATGAGGCGAGTAAAATTATTCGAACTGAATTAGCTGAGCCAGCATGCTCTACCCCTATTATTGCAGTTACAGCACATGCTTTTACTGAGGAAATTGCACGTTGTTACGAAAATGGGATGAATGATTATATTTCTAAGCCATTTGATGGAAATGAACTAATTGAAAAAATTAAGAAATATGCTCGACAAACGGTTGTTCCGATCGAGCAAATAGTAGAAAAACCTACTACAACAGTGAGCATTTATTTTCAAGCTATCGAGGATTTTACGAATGGTAAAAAAGAACGTATACACAAAATGGTTAGTATGTTCTTGAAGGATACTCCAAATGAATTAGCACGATTAAAGTCTTTGATTGATGAAGTAAATTATGCTGCAATACAGACGCTTGCTCATTCCTTTAAACCTAAATATATGTATATGGGTATGGCTGAACTTTCAGAAACAGCGAAGAAAATTGAATATCTAGCGAAAGAAGAAGGGGCTTTGGAAGAGATACAAGAATTATTTAACTATTTGGAGGGCCAGACGAAGTTAGCATATATTGTGTTAGAGCAATTTGCGACTCCGATGGAGTCGTGATGGAGAATAGCTTGCCACAGGCAAGCAAGGTATGACTCCGCTGGAGTCGGTTTGTTGGATGAATTGTATAGCATATATTTACCCTGTAATATTTTAAGGAAAGCGTTGGTTATTACGTATTTTAACTTACTTTTGTACTTCCAAATTAAAATAAGATTTTTGAAGAAAATTGTAACCATAGTAATTCTATCATTTTTGTTACTTTCGGTAGGAAAAACTGTTACTACAGATTCTGAATATAAGATTCAAACCTTATTAATTTACAATTTCACGAAATACGTAAAATGGACAACACCAGCAACCAATGATTTTGTGATTGTGGTGTATGGGAATTCTCCAATTACCAACTATTTTAATCAATTGAAAGCTGCGAAACAGGTGAATGGCAAACCCATTATTGTTAAGACAATTTCCCCAGGTGAAAAAGTACCACCTTGTGAATTACTTTATGTAGATGATCAATATATTAAACAAGCGGAGAGTCAATTTCAAAAAGGTGCATTATCGAATGTATTAGTCATTACGAATACTACCCCTATTCCGTTGAAACTATCCTGTATCAATTTAAGAAATATTGATGACAGTTATAAATTTGAAATCAATAATACGCTAACATCCATAAATAATTTAGAGGTGTCCAGTTCTTTAATGAACTTAGCTATTAAAGTTTATAAATAGATTTATATGAAAAAAATAAACCTCATTTACATACTAGTATTCATTTTAACCTTTTCTTTAGTCGTTAATGGTCAAGACAGTACAAAAACTGTGGGTCAAATAGACTTTTCTGACGATATTGGATTGGAAGATTTAATGAATGTTAAATTGACTGTTGCTTCACAAAAAGAATTAAGTATCGAGCAAACACCAGCGATTGTTACGGTTATAACCAAAGATGACATCGAACGTAGTGCTTCGAAAGATTTTACCGATGTAATGCGTTTAATTCCTGGATTTGAATTTGCCGCGGATGTAAACTCCGAAGTTGGTATTGGAATGCGAGGCATCTATTCCACTGAAGGAAAAGTTCTGGTTATGATTGATGGACTTCAAATGAATGAAAATTTATATGGTTCTACACAATGGATTGGCCGCTTTGACATTAATCAAATTGAAAAAGTAGAAATTATAAGAGGTCCTGGTTATGCTGCTTACAATGGATATGCCGGTTTAGCAGTAATTAATATCATTACAAAAAAAGCAAAAGACATACAAGGAATAGAATTGAATGGGACTTATAGTCGTTTGGATAATAGTTTAGGTAGACAAAAATTCAGTATTACCAGTGGATGGGGAAATGAAAAGTGGGGTGTAAAAGCGAGTTTTACCAAAAGTGAACTTTACAGAGCTGAAGGAACTTTTACAGATCATGAAAAATCTGTTGTTCAAAATCAAAATAAAACCAATTATGTAACCCCTACCCAGTTTTTACTTCATGCGAATTACAAAGATTTAGTATTTAAATATTTTCACGAGGATTACAATACACGTACACCTTACCAAATTGACTCCATTTTAAAAAAACCGGGAATGTCCAATTTTAGTACACGTCAATTAGATGTTACTTACAATTGGAAGGTTACAAATCGCTTCAAACTAATTCCGAGATTCAATGCAAACTATAATCGTCCATATCGATCCTCAGAGACAGTAAATGATAATTCCTACTATTTTTATGACCACGGTATTTTGCGATTAACTGGGTCGCTTTCAGGACAATTAAAAGTATCGGAAGCCATCCAATTAAATATTGGAACAGGTTATTTCTTGGATCAAGCAACACAAAATAATGCATCGTATCCTATTAGTATTACGAAAAAAGACTCCGTTTTCGCAAGGTATAGAGACTGGTTTAATTATGCAGAATTATTTATACAAAAACCAACTTACACTGCCTCTTTTGGGTTAAGGCAAGAAAATCATTCGGCCTTTGGAAATGTATTATTACCGCGATTTGCTGCAACTAAACAACTTGAAAAATTCAACTTTAAACTTGCATATAGCCATGCATTTAGAGCACCAGTTACTGAAAATTTAATTTTAAATTCAAGTTTGAAGCCTGAAATTACTCGTGTTTTAGAACTTCAAATTGCTTATAAAATTTCTCGCCATTTACAGCTGAGTATCAATGGATATAATAATTCTATTTCGAATGTTATCGTGTATGGCGTGATTGATAATATAGAAAATTACAATAACTATAAAAATTTGACAACAAGAGGTATTGAGGCTGAAGCTTTATTTCATAAAGGTAATTTGACTTTAGGTGGTAATTATTCTTATTATCAAGTTGTTAAAAATGATGTCGACAAATACCAATCCTTGGATTCAAAAAATTTAATTGCTTTTTCGCCTCACAAAACAACTTTTAGTGGCACCTATAAATTTGGGAAAATTGTTGACCTATCTTCTTCTGTGATAGTAATAGGAAGAAGGTATGGATTCGTAGAAGGAATGGGACCAGAACAAACGCAAAAGAAATTTAATCCTACCGTTATTTGGAATCTAACCGTAACATTAAATTCGTTAGGGGTTAAAGGATTGCAAGCGAGAGTAGGACTTTTTGATGTGTTGAATAGTAATTATTTATATCTAAGTGCATACAACAACGATAAGAATCCATTTCGAGCTACGGGAAGAGAGGTTTCTTTAAAACTAACCTATACACTCTCTAAAAAGTAAGTATGGCTAGATTTATTTCACTTAAGAGTAAATTAATTTGGGGGCCGATAATCGCGATTACTTTATCCGTCTTACTCATAGGAATTGTAACAGTACTATTTCAAGAAAAAACTAGTAAAAACAAACTAGTTGAAGATACAAATGCACTTTCAGAAATCTTAAGTGAAAACATAAAGCCGGCTATCATATTTCAGGATAATTTATCTATTTTGAATATTATTGAAGGGCTAAAAGATAAAAAAGTAATTGCCTATGCCGCGGTTTATGATTCTAATAAAGTACTTCTTTCCGAAAAATTATTTTCATTAGTTCCGATTACAAAAACAAGGGAATTACTTAAAGAGAAAACAAGCAATAAGTTTGATGACCATTTTTTATATACGTATAAATCTATTTCCTATGAAAACACCAAATTAGCTTCTCTGATAATAGTAACCTCACTCACCCAGCTTGATAATGAATTAAATCAATTTATAAAATTATTTTCCCTTATTGTAGTTATTGTCTTGAGTATTACGTTTACTTTTCTATTCTATTTTCAGCGAACTATCTCTAATCCAATACTTAAATTAACAGAAGCAGCAGTCAACATTTCGCGTAATAAAAAACACACCAATTTATCCATGAATCGAAAAGATGAATTGGGTGTATTAGCAACAGTATTTGATAAAATGGTATACGATATTGTTGAGGCTAAGGAATTGGCAGAACATTCTCGAAGAATGAAAGAAATGTTTTTAGCGAATATGAGTCATGAAATTAGAACCCCAATGAACTCTATTATAGGTTTTACCAATTTGGTGATGAATACCGAATTAAATCCTAAACAAAAAGAATTCATCTCCAATATAAAAATCAATGCTTCTAACCTACTTGTGATTATTAATGATATTTTGGATTTCTCCAAAATTGAGGCTGGAAAAATTATCTTAGAAAAAGTTAGTTTTTCGATTGAAGAAATTGTCAACCAAGTGATCGCAGCTTGTGAGGAAAAAGCGAAAATGAATGAAAGTACTTTGGAATTACAATTAGATCCCAATTTATATCCTTGGGTTAAGGGAGATTCTACAAGATTATATCAGATACTTTTAAATCTGTGTTCGAATGCTGTTAAATTCACAAAAGATGGCAAGGTAACCGTTACTATTACTCAGGAAAAGTTTTTAAACGACAATGAGGTTCAAATTAAATTTAGCGTAAAAGATACTGGAATAGGAATTTCTAAAGAAAATGCGGAAAAAATGTTTGAAAGTTTTACCCAAGCATCTGATAGTACTACGCGAAAATATGGTGGTACTGGACTTGGATTAAGTATTGTAAAACAATTAGTTGAACTTCATGGGGGAGCAATTCATGTGGAAAGTGAATTAGGTCATGGTTCTGATTTTTATTTTTCGATTCCTTATCAAATTGGGGAAGCTATCGTTCGAAACAATGAGAAAATAAATGTTATTTCCGACGAAATTATCCGTTCCATAGAAGGGCATACTTTTTCTGTTTTATTAGTGGAGGATATTATATTTAACCGAACTGTAGCAATCGAGACCATGCAAGAATGGGGTGTTTCATTTGCTATTACAGAGGCAGAAAATGGATTAGAAGCATTGGAAGCGTTAAGGAAAAATTCATTCGATTTAATTCTAATGGATATACAAATGCCCGAAATGGATGGGCATACCGCAACTAAAAAAATACGAGAAGAATTTGACTCTCCAAAAAATCACACACCTATAATCGCTATGTCTGCCCATGCTGCAGAGTCGGATATACAAATAAGTAGGCTAAGTGGTATGGATGATTATATAACAAAACCATTTCAGCCTGAAGATTTTTTCCGAAAGGTAATGAAGTATTTATTGACCGAAGAAAAGTTAGCTTTTATAAAAAATAATCCAAGATTTACCGAAAAGCCAGAGGAAACAAAAGCAGAGCACAAAGCAAGTAATGAGGAAGAACAAACGATGGTTGAAGCCACTCAAGAAGGAGTAGTAAATAAAGCTTTTATTATCGATTTTACCAAAGGAAATAAAGAACGAATTGCTAAAATGGTAAATTTGTTTTTGAAGTTTACTCCAGAAGAAATGGAGAAAATGCAAACATTGTTTGACGAGAAAAAGTATGCAGAACTTGGTACGTTGGTGCATTCCTTCAAGGCAAAATTCACCTACATGGGGATGCCGCAATTAAGTGTTATTGCCAAAGAGATTGAACATAATGCCAAAAATGAAGTGAACTTAGACGAAACTGCTGGATTGGTTTCTGAGCTTAAATCACAATGTGAGGTGGCATATGGTGAACTACAAGACATGTTGGATTGATTTTTTAGCGCAGAGGAAGGGAGAGATTTTGGACGTGTTTGGTGTTTTAGAGGGCGCTGAGTACCTAATACTTCGTACTAGGTAAATGTGGGAAAAATCATTCTAATAGAATAACTTAAGTAAATAAACGTAATTCATACTCATTATTTTTGGTTTAAAAGGTTTGAATACTAAAATTAATTACGTATTATTGTATATAAACAATACAAACTAACGCTTATGTCCAATCCAAAAAACTTAATATTTGTTGTAGAAGATGATAACTTTTTCTTAGAAGTTGTTACCGATGATTTAGCGGAAAACGAATCTTATTCTGTAAAAGGATTTAGTACGGCAGAAGCTTGTTTAGAAAATTTACATGAGCGACCAGACTTGATTGTATTGGATTATTATTTAGATAAAGAAGATCCAAATGCTATGAATGGTCAAGAAGCTTTAAAAAAGATATTAGCAATCAATCCAGAAATGCGTGTGATTATGTTGAGTGGTCAAGATAGTTTAGGATTAGCTGGAGATATGATAGATTCTGGAGCGACAGACTATGTGATAAAAGATATGGATGCTGTCAAAATATTGAAGAAAAAAATTACACGTGCATTAGGGGTGTAGCCTATAGCGATTTGCGACTCCGCTGGACGTAGCGATGTGCGAATCCGCTGGAGTCGAGAAGGTATAGATAAAATAAAAAAACCAACTTTTTTAAGGTCGGTTTTTTTGTTTTATGCGTTTTGTTTGCTGAATTCTTGGATTGTTTCGACGAAGGTATTATCGAACAGCCATAAAAATTCTGGACTGAAATTCATGTTATCGGTTTCAAAATTGGTTTTGAAACTTATTAAGTATAATTCTTTACTGATTTCTTCTGAAATGTAGGTTGCCATGTCTTCAAAGTTTATTTTTTGAAGGGAAGGCACGCCGCCATGGATTTTAACTTTTAAGGCATTCGAAAATTGTGTAATAACCGAAGCAGAAATGATATTGTCTACTTCTAACATGATTGCATCTCCCATTTCAGCCATCATTGTAGGATCATTTAAAACTTCAGGAGGTAATGCAGCTTTATGTAGCATAGATACTTCTTGTTCTGAGAAAATAAGACAACACACCCCTTTTAATTCTCCAATTACTTTTGTCGTAAGAAAATAAATAATATCACCTGGTTTTTTTTGTAAACTGATAGTTGAAATATCAGAGATTTCCGCATCTTCTGACTGAAATAGCGATACCTTTTCATTTAAGAAAAAGGATAATGATTCCGCAGCTTTTTCTAAACCATCGGAAACTATTTCTTTCGCAACTAAAAGTTGTTCGTTTGTAAAATTATCCATATTTCTTCTTAAAATAAAAGATCCACTCTTTCTACTAATTGTTCACCAGTAAATGGTTTTACCAAATAGTCTTGTGCACCATTTGCCATTCCTTCAGCGATCACATCGTCTTGACCCACCGCGCTCACCATAATGATTTTAGCCGTAATTCCTTCTGCTCTCAATTCCTTCACGATATCTGTACCAATCATATCTGGTAAGATATTATCCATAGTAATTAAATCTGGTTCATGTTCTAAAGCCATTTCAATACCATCTGTTCCATTACCCGCTTGACCAATGATTTCGTATCTCCCTGTATTTTTTAACGCTGTGCTGATTAATGTTCTCATATACATCGAGTCGTCCACAATAAGTACTTTTTTCATTTTTATTAATTTATTAAATTATACATTCACTTTTTTAAGCACAAATTTAGCTATTTCCGTCAAAGGCAAAATCGAATCTACTGCCTCTAACTTAATGGCTTCCTTAGGCATACCAAATACCACACAGGATTTTTCATCTTGTGCAATCGTATATGCTCCTGCTTCTTTCATCTCTAACATTCCTCTTGCGCCATCATCGCCCATTCCTGTAAGTATTACCCCTACTACATTTTTACCGGCATATCTTGCTACCGAACGAAAAAGTACATCTACCGAAGGTCGGTGTCTATTTACTAATGGACCATCTATCACCTCGACGTGGTAAACCGCTCCACTTCGTTTCAATACTAAATGTTTTCCTCCTGGAGCGATAAGCGCATGTCCACGTAATACTTTGTCTCCATTTTCAGCTTCTTTGACCGTAATTTTACAAATGTCATTTAATCTTTTTGCAAATTGTTGCGTAAATAACGCAGGCATGTGTTGTACGATTACTATACCAGGACAATCGGATGGAAATCCTTCTAAAAATACTTTTAAGGCTTCTGTACCGCCTGTAGAAGCTCCCACAGCAATAACAGTTTCGGTTGTTTGAACCAAACTCGTATATGCACGTTTCGCCAATACGGCATCCGCAGACAACTTAGGTGCTACTGCATCTGAATCTCTACTGTAACTATTTTTCTTTTTTATTTGTGCTTGTGCCGCAGCTTTAACTTTATCACACAATTCAATTTTAGCTTGTTCTAATCCTTGTTTGGTATTTACTTTTGGTTTTGCAATTACCTCTACCGCACCATATTCTAAGGCTAACATCGCAGAGTCGGTGCCTTTTTCCGTCAACGTAGATATCACAATCACTGGAATTGGATGCTGCGACATCAATTTCTTTAAGAAAGTCAACCCATCCATTCGAGGCATTTCCACATCCAAGGTGATAACATCTGGAACCACCTCTTTGATTTTTTCTACCGCCACGTATGGATCAGAAGCAACCGCTACGACCTCAATCATAGGGTCTGACTCTAAAATAGCAACCAGTGTTTGTCTTACTAAAGCTGAATCGTCCACAATTAATACCTTAATCTTCTCCATCTACCCTTTTGTTAAAAATTTCATAAGCACTTTTCCAGTACCTGTTTCGTAACGTAATTTTCTACCAACCAATCCACCCGTATTTTCAGCGAGAATTGGAATGTTATGTAGGCTTAAAATTTCTTTTGCGATTTCAATATTTCTGTCTCCAATTTTCATTGAACTAGCCATTTGATCTGCCCCTCCAAAAATTTTGGCCACTAAGCGTGATTTGATCGCGCCATTTTTTACCATTTTTTCAATTAATTTTTCGATGGCAATGTTTCCAAATTTAGGAGATGCTAATCCATTCCCATTCCACAAGGGTAACATGTAATGGTTGATCCCTCCAAGCTTTGTAACAGGGTCGAATAAACACACTGCTACACACGATCCGAGAACCGTGTCTACCCAAAAGGATTCTTTTTCCGCAAAAAGAGCCGAGGGGTATAGGTAGTGTTTATTTATTATTTGTTCCATTTTTATTTATATTATGGGGATGTTGCAATGCAACATCCCTACAGCAAAATATTAAAATAACATGTCGTCTTCGTCTTGTTCGAATAAAAATTCATTTCCAACGGATGAAAACATATCGTCTTGTCCATCAACGGATTCTAATTCATTTAGATGAATTGTAAACGTGCTTCCTTCCCCAAATTTACTTTCCACAGAAATGGTTCCATCTATAATTTCTAGTAATGCTTTGGAAATACTTAATCCTAAACCATGTCCACCATAGGTCTTTGTTGAACCTTCTTCTATCTGGTGAAAACGATCGTAAATTTTGTCAATATCTTCTTCTTTTATCCCTATTCCGTTGTCAGTAATTACAATTTTAAGGCCGTGATTTTCGTAGGTGCTTTCTATACATACTTCCCCACCATTTGCATTAAATTGAATTGCATTTCCGATAATATTACTTAAAATTAATTGTAATTTCTCAGCATCCGTTTTGAAATTTAAATCCTCCTCCACTCCACTTTTGTAGGAGAGCTGAATGTTTTTCTTTTTGATTTTTGTTGCAAATGCGTCGATGCAATTCTTTAAGAAACTTGTTATATTGATTGTATTTATAGAAAGTTGAGCCTCTCCAGCTTCGATTTCTGCAGATAAAAAAATGTTTCTCAACTGATAATCTAAATCAAACACTTCTGAATAAATTAAGGTCGCAAATTTTTGCATGGATTGGACCTCTAAATTACCTTCTGAAATATTTTTTGCTAATTCCAATACGGCAGCAATGGGATTATTAATTTCATTTCTAATGTTAGACAAGAAGTTACTTTTCAATGTTTCCGAAAGAAGTAATTTTTCATTTACCTCATTTAATTGCGTAATCAAATTTTGTTGCTCAATAAGCATGGAAGCATTTAAATCAAAACGTTGTTTTAATTCGTTTAGTAATTCCTGGTCTGATAATTCGTGTTTCATATTATTTTTTTTTATTGGGATGATTTTTAAGGATGTTGCAATGCAACATCCGTACAAGCAATGCAACATCCCTACAAGCAATGCAACATCCCTACAAGCAGCAACATCCCTACAATAATTATCAATGTGTTTTAATAAAGATAGTTGGTTTTAATTGTCTCAAAGGAACGTCTAATCCGTTAGCAGATTCTGAATGTCCTAAGAAAAAATAGCCGCCCACTTTAAGGTGGGTACATAATTTATTAATTACTTTTTCTTGGGTCTCTCTATCAAAATAAATCAATACATTTCGACAAAAAATCAAATCAAATTCTTTCGGTACGTCGTAATTATTATCCATTAAATTTAGACGTTTGAATCTTGTTTTCGCTCTTAGATCTGGAATAATTCTCACTAAAGGATTTGTTTCGTCTTTTCCTTTCAGAAGGTATTTTTTCTTTTGCGCTAAAGGGACTACATCCACCCTCTCTAAGGGATAAATTGCAGTTGCAGCTTTTTCCAAAATACGTGTTGAGATATCCGTCCCAAGAATTGAAAAGTCAAATTTTCTTTTGCCCTCCATAAATTCACTGATCACCATCGCAATCGTATATGCCTCTTCCCCTGACGAACTTGCAGAACTCCAAACTTTGAATTGCTTTTCTGAATTATTTTGATAATATTCAGGAAGAATTACCTGCTTCATAAAATCAAAATGTGCAGGTTCGCGGTAGAAATCTGTTTTATTAGTAGAAACCAGATCTATCATATTAATGATTTCTGATTCTCCACTTTTACCTGAAAGTACAAAATTGCAATATTCCTTATACGAATCGATGTTATTCGCTTTTAATCGCGCTAACAAACGCGATTGCAACATCGTTTTCTTAGCTAAGGGTAATTTAATCCCAAAATTGGAATAAATAAAGCTGCTTAACTTATTGAAATCCAATTCAGATAATTCTTTTTTGTCGTCGATTATGGGCATTGGTGTTGCTTTTTATTTAAGGGCGAATATAGGGCGGATATAGGGCGGATATAGGGCGAATCGCGATTCGCCCGAACACGCCCGAACTACGATTTGGGCGAATATTTATTCGCCCATACGGATTAGAAGGATTGGAAATCGTTGTCTAAGCTGTCTGGTCCACCAAGATTAATATTCACAGATCCCGTCTTTAATGTTGATTTAACAACAGGTCTTTGGGTATGAATCGTTGGTTTTTTAATCGTTGCTTTTTGTTCAAATTTTCTATTGTTAGAAATGCTATCTAGTTTAAAGAACGCAACCGCTTCTTGTAATTGTTCGGCTTGTGCATTTAATTCTTCCGCACCAGCAGCCATTTCCTCCGCTGTAGCAGCATTTTCTTGCACTACATTATTTAGCATTTGAATCGCACTATTTATTTGATCTGCACCAGCGCTTTGTTCTACACTTGAAGCCGTGATTTCTTGCACTAAATCGGAAGTTTTTTGAATGTTAGGTACTACCTCGTTCAACATTTCACCTGATTTTTGAGCGATGTCAACACTTTTCCCTGAAACCTCATCAATCTCTGTCGCTGCTAATTGCGAACGTTCTGCCAATTTACGTACCTCAGCAGCAACCACCGCGAAACCACGTCCATGTTCACCCGCACGAGCAGCTTCTACAGCAGCGTTTAATGCAAGTAAATTTGTTTGTCTTGAAATTTCACCGATGATCGAAATTTTAGAGGCAATTGTTTTCATTGAAGCCACTGTTTCGATTACCGATTCTTTACTTGTTAATATATCCGAAGCAGCTTGCGTAGAAATTTTCTCTGTTTGGCGAGAGTTACTTGTATTTTGTTGGATGTTTGCAGTCATTTGTTCCATAGAAGATGAAATTTCCTCTACTGAACTTGCTTGTCCCGTTGCACCTTCTGACAATTGTTGTGCTGAAGAAGACATTTGCACACTCGCAGCAGCAATATTATCTGCATTGGTAACAACTGTTGAAATCAACTCGCTTAAGGTATCGATGGTTCTATTTAAAGATTCACCCATTATTTTAAGGTTACCTTTCGTTTCCACCTCGTATTTTTGAGTTAAATCCCCTTCTGCTAAAGAAGCTAATACACGTGTTGCTTCTTCTGCAGCTTCCGCAGTGTCTTTTGCAGCTTCTGTTGCCGCAGTTACATCCGTAGCAACTTTCACAATTTTAACTATTCTACCCATTTCGTCTTTAACAGGAGAATACACCGCTTGAATCCAAATTTCTTTTCCTGAACGCGTAATACGTTTGAATAAGTCATTTTGAGCAATACCCATTGCTAAGTCATCCCAGAATTTAACATATGCCGAAGAATTTACAACTTCTGGATCCACAAACATTCTATGGTGTCTACCAACGATGTCATTTAATGAATAACCTAATGCACCTAAGAAATTGTCATTTGCAGTAAGGATGTTTCCTTTTGTATCAAATTCAATGTAAGCGAACGAAGTATTAATTGCATCTACTACCCCTTTTGCTTCTTGTGCTGCAAATGTTTGTTCGGTATTTTCATAACGTACCCCAATGTATTTTACCGGTTTACCGTTTGGACCCATCACTGGAGCAAACACACCATCTACGTAGTAAGGAGTACCATCTTTTTTGCGGTTTTTCACCGGACCTCTAAATACTTCTCCTCGCATGATCGTAGACCAAAGTTCTTTAAACACCTCTTTTTTCATGTCTGGGTGACGAACGATGTTTTGATTTTGCCCAATAAGTTCTTCGCGTTTGTATTGCGAAACCTCACAATGCTTATCGTTAACGTAGGTAATGTGACCACGTAAATCTACTTCGGAAACGATACAAAGTTCATCTACTAACTTCATACGTGTTTCTATTTCCGATTTTAATGCAGCAATGTTTAGTTCGTTTTCTTTTAATACTTGTTTTTGCGCTGTAATATCCGAAGCAATTTTAATTACTTTAACTACATTTCCTTTGTCGTCTTTTAGAGGCGTATATGCAGCTTGGATCCAAATCTCTTTTCCATCACGCGAGATACGCATGAATTCACCCGCTTGTGTTCTTCCTTGTGCAAGGTCGTTCCAAAATTGGGAATATTCATTTGATCTTTTGTATTCTTCGGTAACAAACATTGAATGGTGTTTACCAACTAACTCTGATTCATTTGTATAGTCTAATGCGTGAACAAAATTTGCATTTGCAGAAAGAATGTTTCCTTTCACATCAAATTCAATAGAAGCAAAGGATGCATCTACTGTAGATTTAATTCCTTGTAGTGCATTTATCGCTTCATTTTTCGCGTTTACTTCTTGTTGTTTCGCTTCAATCATCGAAGCACTGTCTACCAATTTTTCGTTGGATTCTTTCGTTGATTTTACTAAGTTATTCACTGCACTAACAACGGAAGCATCTGAAAAATTATCGATTGATAATTTCACATTTACATCGCCATTTGCTATTTTATCTAAAACACTCGCTAAAAGCTGCGTTTCTTTTGATGATACACCTCCAAATAATCCCATTTTATTTACTTTTTATAATTAAACAATTTATTTATTCTCTTCAACTTTTACTTCTTTGGATTCTGCCATTGACTCTAAATCCATGGAAGAAAACACTTTATCAATATTCAATACCATCATGAAATGGTCGTCTTCTTGTATCATACCAGCGATATAATCTGCACGGTATTTCGTTGCGATGGAAGGAGAAGGTTTGATTTTTGATTCATTTAATTCGAACACTTCTGACACCGAGTCAACCAAAGCTCCTACCACTAAGGTTTCGTCATTCACTTCTACGCTCAATACTAAAATACAGGTGTTGATTGTGTATTCCATCTGGGTCATCCCAAATTTTATTCGCGTATCAATCACAGGTAAAACAGCACCTCTAAGGTTTATCACCCCTACTAAGAAGTTAGGTGATTGCGGTACTTTGGTTATTTTAGGAACTTCCAAAATTTCCATAATTTTCATTACTGGAATGGTGAAATGTTCTTCCCCTAATCTAAAGGACAAGAAAGACTTGGTTTCCCCTAAGTTGTTTTCGTTTGTTACATCTGTCTTCATTATCTTACTTCCATTTTAACGTGTTCTGTATATAATTCCACTATTTTATGTGTATCCATCACTAACGCGATAGAACCATCTCCCAGGATTGTTGCACCTGAAATAAAATCTTGATTTTTATAGTATTTACCGATTGGTTTCACTACTGCTTGGTATTCCCCAACAATATAATCTACGCAGATTCCAACCTCGTGATCTCCATCACTCACAACAATCAATTGTGATTTTTCGTCCTCTACTAAATCTTGGTATCCAAATTCTTTTCGAATGTTGATATATGGCACTTGTTTTTCTTCTAACACCAATAATTTATTGAAATTATGAAGCATATCTGCATTATCCACTTCGTAGCATTTGTTCACTACCGATAAAGGAATAATGTAATTTACTTTTTCAATTTCAACCAATAAACCATCAATAATAGAAAGACTTAATGGTAATTTAATCGTCAGTGTAGTCCCAACATTTACTGCTGATTCCACAACGATTGAACCTTTTAAGTCTGTAATGTTACGTTTAACTACATCCATTCCAACTCCTCTTCCGGAGATATCGGTAACAACCGCTGCCGTAGAGAATCCTGGGAAAAAGATAAAGTCAAAAATTTCTTTCTCCGATAAAACATCTTCTTCTTTTAAGAAACCTTTGCTAATCGCTTTATTTCTGACAGCTTCTACATCAATTCCTTTCCCATCGTCGATAATCTGAATATATACTGAGATTCCAGAATAAAAAGCCTTTAATTTGACTGTACCTTTTCTAGGCTTCCCAAGAAACATGCGATCTTCTGGCTTTTCTAAGCCATGATCTAAGCTGTTACGAATGATATGCATTAATGGGTCGGTCAGCGTTTCAATAATGGATTTATCCAATTCCGTTTCACCACCCTCCGTTACAAACTGAATTTCTTTTCCAAGTGTTTCCGACATATCTCTTACCAAACGTTGGAAACGACTGAACATGTTATTGATAGGAACCAAGGTCATTCCAAATGCAATGTCTCTTAAACGACGGGATAATTTTTCAATGTTTTCCGAAATTATTTCTAATTCTGGTGTTTCATTTTTTTCATTGTACAAGGTTAAACTAGCTTGAGTAGTCACTAATTCACTCACCAAGTTCATCAACTCATCCAATTTATCGGAAGCAACACGTATGCTTGAAACCACTTTTTCTTTGCTTTCTATGCGTACTGTAGTGTCAGCATCTTGAACTATTACACCTTTTGCATTTGGCGTAACTGAGGATACTTTTTCTCCTACTTTTTCAATTTGTTCGGTTAAGATTACTTTGTCGATTAATGCATCTTTAAAAATAACGCTATTCACAGTTGTAATGAATTCTCTATTGGAGATTAAATTAACATAGGGAAACTCATTCATTTCAATCTTTGCATTTCCTTCCACAAAGACAAACACATCCATAATTTCTTCTTTAGGAACTTTCGTTTCCAAATACACTTCCCAATAAGTTATACAAAAAGTTGGATTATACTCATCCAAGGTTTGTACTCGTTTGAAGTGAGGAATAACGCAATTTTTACCCAAAGAAGTTAAGTCCGCAATTAAGAATAAAGGATTCGTTCCATCTAAAAATAAATCCTCGTTTGGTTGAAAAATAACTTGTACGGTTCTTAAAGCGTTATT
>CANGOF010000013.1 GCA_947455515.1 Flavobacteriia bacterium | reverse complement strand
TGTTGATTGTATGGTTTGAATGTAGGAAAACGCTTTGCCATATAAAATCAATAATACAGGTTAAATATACTGATTATCAATTAAATAACAAAATGTTATTCTGATTTTTTAAGTAAAAAAAGAAGCTGTCCTTTTGAGACAGCCTCTTTAAAAATAAAATTTTCGAAGTCTGAATTAGAAAATTTCGTTTGCAGCGAAATGGAATACACCTTCTCTTGCAGCGCTTTCGTCAGAATCAGATCCGTGAACAGCGTTACGTCCTTTACTTTCAGCGTATAATTTACGGATAGTACCTTCAGCAGCTTCCGCTGGGTCAGTAGCACCGATTAACGCTCTGAAATCAGCAACAGCGTTATCTTTTTCTAAGATAGCTGCGATGATTGGTCCAGAAGTCATGTATTCTACTAATTCACCATAGAATGGTCTTTCAGCGTGCTCAATATAAAATTCTTTCGCTTGTGCTTCAGTCAAAACAGTAAATTTCATTGCTTTGATTTGAAAACCTTTGCTTAAGATAAGGTCGATAATTTTACCAGCATTTCCACTTTCTAAAGCGTCTGGTTTTAACATTGTAAATGTTCTGTTAGTTGCCATTTTGTATAATTTTTTGACAAATATAGGTAGAAATTAGGGACTTACTTTTTTTGGTGTAAAAAAAGTTGTTAAAACTTAGTTTCAAATATCTAAAACCCTAATTTAATGTTGGATATGATTAAAATTGGTTAATTTTGTTTTAAAATACAATCGTTTCACCTCCCTTTATCCCTCCTCAAGGAGAGAAATGTTGAATATGAAAGAAATAGAAAATTATTTTAGTTCGATTGATCCTACGTTTGCAGCATTATTAGCAACGACATTTACTTGGTTTTTGACCGCTATGGGTGCGTCGTTGGTGTTTTTCTTTAAGACCATGCACCGAGCAGTATTGGATGCTATGCTTGGATTCACAGGAGGTGTGATGGTTGCTGCAAGTTTTTGGTCCTTGTTGAATCCTGCGATAGAAATGTCTGAAAAAATGTATCCAACCATGAAGTGGATGCCAGCTGCCGTAGGTTTTGCTTTGGGAGCTATGTTTTTATTTGGTTTAGATAAAGTCATGCCTCACTTACATATTAATTTTCAAGACAATGAGAAGGAGGGGGCAAAAACACAATTACATAAATCCATCTTATTGGTCCTTGCAATTACGTTGCATAATATTCCTGAAGGATTAGCTGTTGGGGTCTTGTTTGGTGCAGCATCTTTAGGAATAGATGGTGCTACGATTCCTGCGGCAATAGCGTTGGCAATAGGAATTGGAATTCAAAATTTTCCAGAGGGATTTGCAGTTGCGATGCCACTTCGAAGAATTGGTATGAGTCGCAGAAAAAGTTTTTGGTACGGTCAATTATCGGCGATTGTGGAACCCGTAGCAGGAGTAATAGGAGCATTAGCGGTTGTATATATGCAACCTATTTTACCTTTTGCTTTGGCATTTGCTGCTGGTGCAATGATTTATGTCGTAGTAGAGGAGGTAATACCAGAAACCCAACGGGATAAGTATACCGATATTGCAGTATTAGGATTTATCGGAGGTTTTTTGGTGATGATGATACTGGATGTAGCGCTTGGGTAGATTTTGCGAATTACATTTTTACAATTTTTTTAAGATGAGAATCATCGTTTGTTTCTAAGTGTAAATAATATATTCCTTTGCTAAGATTGCCGGTAAAAATCGTGATTTCGTTTTCATGCTTTTCCATTTCGATTTTAATTATTTCACCGATGTTATTAGTGAGAAAAAGATTGGATTGATTTATTCCGTTGGTTGATTTTAGAATTATTTTGTCATTAAAAGGATTTGGATAAATAGTGAATTCATTTATTTCAGTTGAATGTATTGATGCAGAGTTTATTGTGTCAGGGTTGTAGTAGAAATAAGTTTCGTTATAATCAACAAATTGCTTCGTTATCGAATCAAATCGCTTGTCAAAAATAGTTGATAAGTCATTGTATTTGTTATAATTATAGGTTATTTCTCGTGAGTTTACATCAATTGGAAAGCTCTTAGACTTAGTATCCCAAAAGGTTAAGATTGTTTGGTTAATCAAATTAGTTAAGTTAAAAGTGTGTAAGTATTTATAGGTTAACACCCAATTTTTAGCTTTTATTTCATCAAAATTGAATCCATATTGTTCGGTGATTTGACCGTTATTATTGTATAATAATGAGTCTTTTGCTGAATTGTGCCAGGAATTAACTCCGTCCCATATTTGATTGATTACGATTTCTAATTTTCCATTTGAGTTATAACTATAATCCCATTTAGACGATGCTTTGAATTGGTTAACATCCCAAGTGAAGGATGTTTTGGAGGTGCGTTGTGTGTTTTGGTAAGTAAAAGTAGATTTTTGACAACCCACGTTACTCCAGTTTTTACTCAAGGTATCCCATGTATAATCTAACTCTTGAATTTTATTATTGTTCCCATCGTACGTGTTTTCCCATTTGGATGAGTTTTTCCAACCTATGGAATCTTTAAATTCCGAGAGTATACTGACAATGCTATCACCGTTATTGTAGGCGTAAGTAGATCTACTTGAGGGAGTATTCGACCAATTCGCATTTGTATTATCCCAGTAAAAAAACTCTTCCAATATAAGTTGATTCTTTTGATTGTAGGAAAATATTCTTTTGCTTGTTGCGGATAAGGAGTCGTCACCCATAAATTCAATAGTTGATGCTTTATTTCCTTGTTTGTCGTAGGTAAAAGCAACAGAATCCATTCCTTGCCAAGCTTTCATAGAAGGTTCGTAATATCGGAAAAATGTTCCCGTAAGGACTTGTTTACTTCTTTTTTGTGCTTTTAAAGGTGAATAAAATAAAACGAAGAGTATGGAAATCAAAGTGATATATAGATTTTTCATCATGTGGATATTTTATAGATGGTCAATCTTAAAATTACAGAAGAATAAAAGTTGAAATAATTCGTTTTAAATAAGTTGTGCACGTTAAATTGTTTATTTACCCATAGTTTTTAGTTTTACAAAAAATAACACACTACGAATGAAATATATTTTTCTACTCTTTAGTTGGATGCTTATATTATTAACAACATCTGATTGTTTTTCACAAGCTGATTTTAACCATTATACACTTTTGATTTCGGAGGGTAAAATGCCATTAGATTTCTCAATGGAAACTTACATGAAAATTAAGGAAGAGCTTTCTGAGGGAAAAGAGAATATGTCCAAGCAAGATGCGGAACAATTCTTAAAAGAGATTCATTATGGGATTTACCATGTGCTGCATTCTGGAAGAGTGATTTATGGAGACACAGTCAGTAGGTATATTCAATCAATTGCTAACAAATTATTGAAAGATGATGATTCTTTGCGAAATAAATTACGTTTTTATACTTTAAAGACAAGTGAATCCAATGCATTTTCAACGGAACAAGGTATAATTTTTGTTACGACTGGATTAATTTCTCAATTAGTGAATGAGGCGCAACTTGCTTTTGTTTTGGCGCATGAAATTTCACATTATACCGAGCATCACTCTGTTGAGTTTTATGAATATAAATTAGAGCACAAAAAGGAGCGAGTAGATATTAAGGAGTTTTGTAATTACTCGAAAGAAAATGAATTGGAGGCGGACCGCTTAGGTATGAGAATGTATCAAGCTGCAGGATATTCGAAAGAAGAATTGATAGGAGCTTTAGACGTTTTGGTGTACTCCTATTTACCATTTGATGAAGTGGAAGTACCTAAAACTTATTTTAATTCGAAGTATTTACAAATTCCAATAAGTAAGTTTCCGAAAAAACGTTTTGATATCAAGGCGATTGAAGATGATAATGACACGCGTAGTTCTCATCCAAACATTAAAAAACGTAAAGAACAATTAAGTGAAGAAATGCTCGAAGATACGGTTTGGCAAACGAATGTTACTTATTTTGGAGAGGCGACTTTTAACTATGTTCAATCTATATGTCGTTTTGAAACAGTAAGAATTCAATTGTTGGAAAATCAATATGTCGAAGCAATGTATTCCATCTTTATTTTAGAAAAAGAATTTCCAACTTCAAGTTATCTTCATCGTATGAAAGCGCAAACTTGGTTGGGAATCTTAGGAAGGAGTATGTATGGGTATGATGAGTCTGAATTAAATTATGATTCCGAATACGAAGAAAGTTTGGAGGGGGAGATCGCTCAAATGTATGATTTCTTTAATCGTCTACCTACAGATGAATTGTTAACTCTCGGTTTGAGAGAATTGTATGATTTAAAAATCAAATTTCCAGAGGACAAATTGATTCAACTGGTTTATGAATTAGGAGTTAAAAAAATTGCGTCACAAGATAAATTTGTGTTAGGAAATTATGCTACAAAAACGTTAGCAGAAATTCGTATTGCTCAAGAAAAAAGAGCGAATGAAAAAGTAGTTGAAAATACAACAACTAAAAAGAAAACAAAATACGATAGAATAAAGAATAAGCGAAATGTTGAGAAGATAGAAAATTATGATTCAACAAAGTATTTTTTATATGGAATACCAGATGTGATGTCGGATTCTACTTTTACTTTATTGTATGAAAAATATCGAGATGAATATTCCGAAAAAGATTTTGGTGATGATGGATTTTTTGGAGGGGATGAATTTGGAGACGGTGAAAACGAGAAAAATTACCAGTCATTTTCGAAATTAAATATGGGAATTGATAATGCAATCTTGGTTGAACCAGTAGTTGTTTGTTATGAAAGAAAAAAATGGGAGAGGGATTATGATTTTGTTAAAGGAGAAAAATTAAACGAGGTGCTTTGTAGTTCCGCTACAGAATCTGCGGGAATGGTTGGTTTTGCTTTATCTATTATTGATCAGAATTCTTTAGCAACTAAAGGCACGCCACATTTTAACGATAAAAACATACTATTAACTTTTGGTCAACAAGACGATATGGGAGATTACTTGTTTCCAGTAGATTTTGACCAATTAGAAGATATTAAGGCACGCTATGGTTCTTCAAAATTAATGTTTTCTTATATTGAAAGTCGAACAGTATTAAGAACTAAACAAGTTTTGGCCAGATTATTTATCCCTTATCGAATTCCTTTTCTTGGATCGAACCTACTTGCTAATTTGAATGACCGAACAGAATCTACTATGCATGTTGTTGTGATTGATTTAGATGATTTGACCAAGAATGTAAATTGGGAATATAATTTTACAGGTAAAATAACAAAGACCAAATTGGGTGCGATATATTACAATGTTTTAACTAACCTTAAAATGGAAAAAGAATTATGAAAAAAGCAGTTTTATTTTTAGGGTTAGTTTCCTCGCTTTTTGTATGGTCGCAAGAGACAAATGGTTTTTATGGTGCTAAACGTTTTATCACGGTTGAATCCGAGTTTTCGTCACCAATGATTTATAATACAATACATTCGGGGCAATTGCTGAATTCCAATTTTGAGAAAACGCAAGCGTCAATTTCAAGTAATTATCGATTTGTTTATTCGAGCATTGTTGATGATAAATTTGCATTTTCCTTAGAATTAGGGCTTACAAATTTTAATTTAGGAATTAGTCATAATGCGAATGTATATGCGGCGGATGTTTACAAAGGAAGTTCATTTTCTAAACAAAATATAGAACTAAGTAATTTAAAAGCACCTTTAGTAGACGCGCAAACGATTACCATTATGCCGAAATATGAATTTGCGATGAATCCTGGTTTGGTTCCTTCTGGATTATTTCATCAAGTAGGGGTAGGGTATAATATGACTCGTGTTTTAGATCATCACTATGCAGTTCAAGTTATGGGTGTATCAACAGATGGATTGAACACGACGGTTCAACAAACTTCTATTCCATCTAATTTTTATGATTACAGTTCAAAGTCAATAAAAACATTTACGTTGATGTACGGAGTAGCATATCGTGTCCCGCTTTCCAAGCATGTTTTGTTAAGTTATGGTGTTCGATATATGTTGAACTTCCCTCCGAAAATTCTATTTCACCTAAATGGAGAAAGTGCAGATCCAAAAAGTTCTGACTACGTGTTTAGTACATCTGAAGTAAGAGAACAAATGTATGTTCGAATTTTTCAAAGTGCGGTTCATTTAAATGTAGGATTTGTTTTTGCTTTGTGATATTTGTTAATCCTATAACTGAGCCAAGTCATATATACATTACTTTTTTTCTTGTAATCTTGCATTATAATTCAAGATTATGTCACAAACATTGATTCAAAAATACAACGTTCCAGGTCCGAGATACACTTCTTATCCTACAGTACCTTTTTGGAAAAACAGCCAATTGGATGAAAAATCTTGGTTGGAAACTGTACATTTTAATTACACTTCTTTTAGCACAAACGAAATTAGTTTATACATACATTTACCATTTTGTGAGAGTTTGTGTACGTTTTGTGGTTGTCATAAACGTATCACTAAAAATCATGCGGTAGAAACACCTTATATCAATGCGGTAATTGAAGAGTGGAAAATTTATTTATCCAAAATGGATTTTACACCGGTTATTCGCGAATTGCATTTAGGAGGAGGCACTCCAACTTTTTTTAGTCCAAGCGAACTCGAGCGATTAATAACTTCTATTGTTACCACTGCAAATATTCATCCGACAGAATTTGAGTTTAGTTTTGAAGCACATCCTAATAATACGACCGATGAACATTTAGAAGTGTTATTTTCGTTAGGATTTAAACGATTAAGTTTAGGGATACAGGATTATAGTCCTACGGTACAACAAGCAATTCATCGTATTCAGCCTTTTGAAAATGTATCTAAGGTACATGCAAAAGCCAAAGAAATTGGATATTCCTCTATTAGTCACGATTTAGTTTTTGGATTGCCAAAACAAACATTAGCAGATGTAAAAGATACGGTTGCAAAAACATTGTTATTGATGCCTGATCGAATTTCATTGTATAGTTATGCGCATGTTCCTTGGGTAAAAGGGGTTGGACAACGCGGTTATGATGAAAACGATTTACCTCAAGATTATGAAAAACGCGAATTGTATGAAACCGCGAAAGCTTTGTTAGAGTCGGCTGGTTATTTGGAAGTAGGGATGGATCATTTTGCTTTGCCGCATGATTCGTTAGCAATTGCAATGAAAAATAAAACCTTACATCGTAATTTTATGGGGTATACCACGCAAAATACAAGTATGATGATTGGGTTAGGGATGTCTTCCATTTCAGATAGTTGGTTTGGATTTGCTCAAAATGAAAAAACGGTTGAAGCGTATCAAGAACGAGTGATGCAAGGAGAGATTCCTGTATTTCGAGGGCATATTTTGAGTCAAGAAGATTTGCAAATTCGTAGGCATATTTTGGATTTGATGTGTCATTTTGAAACTGAGGTTAAAGATGATAATTTCTTAGATGAGGTAAAACTTGGTTTGAGTGAGATGCTAGAAGATGGTTTAGTCACTTTTGAAGGAAATAAAGTACTAATTACGGAATCTGGAATACCATTTGTGCGCAATGCATGTATGGCATTTGATAGGGATTTGAAAGGATTGGAGAAAAGAGAAGGAATGTTTTCGAAAACGGTGTGAACGTAGAGCCACGACGCATCGTGGCTCACGTGTATACACCGTTTTGCAATATTATAGGGCGTGTCACGACACGCACGAACGCAAAATGTATTATTTATGGCACAGGTTTGTTATCATTGTGGAGATGATGTAATAGGTAAAGGGTATTTGTTGTTGGAAAAGCAATTTTGTTGTGCTGCATGTAGAACTGTATACCAGATTTTACACGATAATAATATGGATGCCTATTATTCGATGGAGCAAAAACCTGGGGTTAAGCCTTCTGCGAATACGGAAAATAAATATGCCTTTTTAGAGTTAGATTCAATCCATGATAAATACATTCAATTTAAAGAGGGGGATTTAGAACGAATTACGCTTTTTTTACCCTCCATTCATTGTTCTTCCTGTATTTATCTTTTAGAAAATATTTCTAAAATAGAACCAGCAATATTAAGTTGTCAGGTAAATTTTACGAAACGCGAAGCAGTAATAAATTTTGATAGTTCCATATTGAAATTATCTGGATTGGCGAGTTTGTTGGATAAAATTGGATATGCACCCAATTTTGGAAATCGTAAAGATTCCGAGAAGAAAATGGATAAGCAGTTTTTATATAAATTAGGAATTGCAGGATTTGCTTTTGGAAGTATTATGCTTTGGAGTTTTCCCGAATATTTGGGAATTGAAGATATGAATGCAAAGATGCGAAATTTCACCTCGTACCTATCCTTTATCGTTTCATTGCCTGTTTTGTTTTATTCAGCAAGTGAATATTTTGTGTCTGCATACAAAGCAGTGCGAGCTAAGAGTTTAAATTTAGATGTGCCAATTACTATTGGAATTATAGCTTTGTATGGTCAAAGTTCCTTTTCGATTTTTACAGGAGATGGACCTGGGTATATGGATTCCTTTGCGACTTTCATTTTTTGGTTGTTGATTGGGAAATGGTTTCAAAATAAGACCTATAAAACACTTTCTTTTGAGCGCGATTACACCTCTTATTTTCCCGTTGCAATTACAAAATTGACTGGAACTACGGAAGAAATTGTTGAAATTGAAATGCTAAAAGAGCAAGATTCTATTTTTGTTCGTAATGAAGAAGTTGTCCCTTGTGATAGTGAATTACTATCCGATGAGACGTGTATTGATTATAGTTTCGTGACTGGTGAATCGATTCCTGTTACAAAGTATAAAGGTGATTTTATCTATGCTGGAGGTAAATTAATTGGTCAACGAGCGAAATTTAAGGTGCTAAAAGAATGTAATCGAAGCCAATTGACACAATTATGGAATGAAGTTTCTAAAGAAGATAAAGGAAAAAACCAGAAAACGACACAGGATAAAATGTCGTATTATTTTTTAACGATTATTCTGATAATTTCTTTTGTTGCGGGGATAGGTTGGGCATTTGTTGATCCGTCCAAAATCACACAAATTGTTGTTTCCATATTGATTGTTGCGTGCCCGTGTGCTTTGGCAATATCCAGTCCATTTACTTTAGGGAATGTAATACGCGTACTTGGTAGAAAAGGATTATACGTAAAGAATGCTAAAGTTATTGAACGAATGAATGAAGTAACAGAAATTGTATTTGATAAGACGGGAACTTTAACAACTGGTTTGTTGGATGGTATCGAATATCAAGGGGTTGAATTGAGTGAGTTTCATAAAAATTGTATATTAACGGTTGCCAATTCGTCTACCCATCCACTTTCAAGAGGGATTGTAACTCACTTGAAAAATCAAACCATCTTAGACGTACATGAAATTGGTGCATTTGAAGAAATTTCAGGAAAAGGAATTATCGCAACTTGCGATGATATGGAGATTCGAATGGGGTCGCGTACATTTACCTTGGCGCCAGAAAATTTGGGGATATCTGATGAAACCGCAGTTCATATTTCTATCAATCAGCAATATTTTGGACGATTTATTTTTCATTCCGAAATTCGTCCAGGAATAGCGGAAATGGTGAAAGGTTTAACTAACTATCGTTTACACGTACTTTCTGGAGACAATGAAAAGGACAAAGAAATATTGGAAGCTATTTTTCCAAAAGGAACGAACATATTATTTCATCAAAGTCCGATAGATAAGTCTTTGTATATTGAAAAGCTTAAAGTTGAAAATACAAAGCAGAAAGTTCTTATGGTTGGGGATGGTTTGAATGATGCAGGAGCGTTGGGTAAATCCGATGTTGGTATTGCGGTTTCAGAAGATATATTCCGTTTTACTCCTTCCTCAGATGCCATTTTAGAAGCATCTACATTGAAAATGTTACCTAAATTTTTACAAGTTTCTAATTATGCTAAAACTGTACTTAAGGTATGTTTGATGTTTTCCGTATCGTATAATATTATTGGGTTAAGTATTGCTATTTCAGGCCAAATGTCACCCTTGATAGCAGCAATATTGATGCCGATAAGTTCCATTACCGTGGTGTTTTTAAGTACGTTCTTGGTAATGCAAAAAGGAAGAAAGTGATTAAAGCATTTTATCTTTCAATTCTTCGGTTGGTATAAGGCAGGAGATTTCATTTTTGAAAAAACGTTTTCTGTTTTTTGCGATAATCGTATATACTAAATCACGAATAGGAGTAGGGATAATAAGTAGGCATAGAGCAATTTTACGAAATGCACTTAGCATAGAAAACGCACGTAAGGCTGCTGTTGATTTACTAAATAACTTTTCATCTTGTAAGAAGAGAACCGTAGAATAGCTGTCCGTTGGTAAGTTGTATTTTTTTAATGTTTGTTGTCCGAAATCTGATTGTAGTGATGCGAACTGAAAAATCTTTTTGGAGTCGTGTTTAAGAATATATTGAACCGACTTATTGCAAAGAATACATTCGGCATCGAACAATAAAATGTTGGAGTTATTCATATTTTATTTTATAAAATATGGATGTTGCAGTGCAACATCCGTACAAAATTCCTTAAATGCAACATCTGTACAAAATTCCTTCAATGTAACATCCATACAAAATAGCCTGCAGAGCAACATCCGTGTTAAATTTTGGAGTTACCTTTTTTCTGACCTCTTGTTTGACGTTTTTTGTACTTATCCTTGATAGAACGTTTGTATGACCCCCCAAGATTTACTTTTTTATTTTTATCTATTTTTTCGTGGAAGGCACCTTTTGAATGTTTAATGGTAGCCTCTGGCATGTAATTTACACCCGGAATTATTGGTTTTTCGGACTCTAATAAAACCTCTGAAATTTCTAAATCACTTGGAGTTTCTGTTAGAGGAATTTGCATTTTCATTAATTCTTCAATCTGTACTTTATAACTTTCATCATAAGGCGTAACAAAAGAAATAGCAATACCATCTTTGTCGGCACGACCTGTTCTACCGATACGGTGTATGTAGTTCGTAGGTTCTTCAGGCATGTCAAAATTAATCACGTGCGTAACATCGGAGATATCTAATCCACGAGAAACTAAGTCTGTAGCAATCAATCCACGGTGTGTTTCATTTTGAAAGTTTCTAAGAGAACTAAAACGATAATTTTGAGATTTATTGGAATGTATAATTCCAAATTGTTCTGGGAATTCTGCATCAATTAAATCAAACAGTCGATCGGCAATCTTTCTACTTTTTGTAAATATTAGGACTTTGCTAATTTCTTTGTGTTTCTCAAGTAGGTAAATTAATAAGTTTACTTTGGTAAAGAAGTTTGGAACTTCAAAATGAGATTGTGCAATTTTTTCAATTGGAGTACCGTGCGCAGCTGCTTCAATTTTTTCTGGATTGTTGAAATATTCGTCAATTAAATATTCTACGTCTTCATGCATTGTTGCTGAAAATAGTAGGGTTTGACGTTTAGGAGGTAATAATTCAAGAATGTTTTTTAATTGCGTTCTAAAACCCAAATTTAACATTTCATCCATCTCATCGATTACTACTTTTTGAATGGATTTCAATTTTAACGAACCATTTAGAGCAAGATCATAAAATCTTCCAGGTGTAGCTACGATAAAATCTTGACCATCTAGAATGTAATCAATTTGTGTGTTGATACTTACACCTCCATATACTCCGCAAACACGAACATTCATGTAGGTAGTAAGTTTTTCGATTTCTTCAACGATTTGCGTTACAAGTTCACGGGTAGGGACTAAAATAACAAAGCGTGGTTCAAATTGTTTTGCGAATTTGAACATATTTAACAAGGGTAATAAAAAAGCAAGTGTTTTACCTGTACCTGTTTGTGCTAAACCAACTACATCTCTACCAGACATAATTACTGAAAATGCTTTTTGCTGTATGGTTGTTGGCGTAGTAAAACCTTGATCATCTAAGGCTTTTAATACGTTTTTATGTAGATTAAGATCGTGAAACAACATCTTGTAGGATTATGAATGATGGATTATAGATTATGAATTAGTGAAATTAGTGATTTACATTTATATCCCGAAAGCTTTCGGGACATAAATTAATTTATAATTACAGAAGTCATACTCAAAGAACCAGCGACTAACTTATCATTGAAGAGTTCTATTTTGTCGGATTTTTCCTGCAAAGAAAGGATATATAACAAAGGTAGGTAGTGGTCGGGTGTTGGAGCCGCAAGATTTATTGCTTTCCCTTGATTTTTGTAATCGATTAATGGAGAATGGTTGCCCTCTAAGATCCATTTATTCGTAAGTTCTCGCGCTTCTATTGCCCAATCGTACCCGTAATTTTCTTTGTTAATGTTTCTGAAATCTACCAAGC
The DNA here is from genome assembly GCA_947455515.1 of Flavobacteriia bacterium. GTDB lineage: Bacteria > Bacteroidota > Bacteroidia > Flavobacteriales_D > Crocinitomicaceae > CANHVK01. Next base: position 28,337 of record CANGOF010000013.1, on the reverse strand, counting down.
CGAGGTTGTGAATTACGTTTCCGCTACCAATAATTAGTACACCTTTAGAACGTAAAATTTGTAGTTTTTTAGCTAAATCGTAGTGTTGCTGAGCGGAAAGTGTATAATCTAAACTTAATTGAATAATCGGAACATCGGCCTTTGGAAAAAAATGGATTAATGTTGTCCATGTTCCATGATCTAATCCCCATTGTTGGTCTAATTCTACTGGAGTTGGCGCGAAAATTTCTTTCACCGACTTTGCTAATTCGGGGCTGCCTGGAGCTGGATATTGTACATCAAAAAGTGCTTGTGGAAAACCTCCGAAATCATGGATGGTTTGAGGATTTTGCATTGCAGTAACCTGCGTTCCTTTGGTTTCCCAATGTGCAGAAATACAAACGATTGCAGTTGGTTTTGGTAGTTTTTTTGCTGTTTCTCTAAAGCCTTGTACAAATGAATTTTCTTCAATAGCATTCATTGGGTTTCCATGACCAATAAAAAGCATCGGCATTTTTTCGGTAGAAGGAAGGTCTTTCGAAAAAGAGAAAAGGTCATTAAAGGAAATCATAGACATAGAAAGGGAAGATAATCCGATTAATTGAATAAATTTGGAACGCTTCATTGGGTTTACAACTTTATCAAATATAAATAAAGTCTCTTAATTATTCTATCCTTCGTCTGTTAACATTTCCCAAAATTCACGTTGTATATCTTGGCTACGGTTTTTTGCATACCAAAGATGTAATTCTTTCTCGAAATCTTCCTTTGAGATAGTTTCTTTGTTTTTCTTCCAATGTTCTGCGATTGCTTGTGCATTCTTCGGTCTAGCCCCCCAGGTTCCCAGTACTTTTTGACTTTCTTTTTCCACACGTACTAATTTTGGAATCGCTTCACTACCATTGCTTAAATACTGGTGCATTTCTACTAAGTTTTCCGATTTGATAACAATTTTTAATTCTACACCTGAAGCGTTTTTAGCTATGTTGTAAATTGCTGGAAGATTTTGAGCACAATCACCACACCAAGCTTCCACAAACACGATCCAATATTCATAAAAGGAGGATTGTCGAAATAATTCAGATAATTGTTCGCTCAATACAAATTGTTTTTCATTTCGATTGGAACGCTGTTTGTTTAGTTTTGTAAACTCAACTAATTCAGGTGTTTGGTTTGTTCCAGTTGTTTTATTCTCTAAAATTAAAGCAGCTACTTTTAATCGATAATCTAAGTAATTAATTCCTTTTTGTATGGTTTCTTTTTTCATCTTGTTTCTTTTTATCAAAATTATACTTTGAACTTGAGATCGATGGTAACTATAGTTACACAAGTGATTAATTAGTATATTTACTACACAATGTAAATTTGTATGAAAAAAATCGCTCTATTTCCAGGTTCCTTTGATCCATTTACAAAAGGACATGAAAGTGTTATAAACAAAGCAATTCCGTTATTTGATGAAATAATAATTGGTATTGGAATTAACACCAGTAAGAATTACTTTTTTGATTTAGAGAAAAGGAAGAAACACATTGAAACTATTTATGCTACGGTTCCAAGTGTTCGAGTTACTACGTACCAAAAATTAACGGTAGAATATTGTCAAGAAGTGGAAGCGCGATATATTCTACGAGGATTGCGCGATACTAATGATTTTGAATACGAAAAAGCGATAGCTCAGATGAACCTTCAAATGTCTGGAATAGAGACTGTTTTTTTTATGACGGATCCTGCAGTAGCTCCAATAAGTGCTACTATTGTGCGAGAGATAGCGCGCAATAATGGAGATATTTCTTCGTTTGTATCTTTAGCATCAACCTTAAAAGAATGAGACACTACTTTCATCTGTTTATTTTTATCCTGTTTCTTTCACCAGTGTTCGGACAAAAAACAACACGTATTGAGGGAGTTACGACTGGGTTTGTGGGTAGAAAAATTGAGTTTTACTTAATTCAGGATTACTTTTCGTATAAAGACAGTTTGATAGGGGAGGCTATCATTCAAAAAGACAGTAGTTTTCAAGTGGATTTGTCCCTAAAACGCACGGAAAAGATTCTTATTAAATGTCATAAAAATTCAGGGTTTATTTATGCAAATCCTGGTTCCACGTATAAAATTTCATTGCCAGATAAAGATCCGTATAATGCATACCGACCACAAGGTAACAAAGTAGAGATTGCGTTTTTAGAATTACCAAAAACAGATATTAATTTTAAAATACTTGAGTTTGATAATTGGGTAAATGACTTTTTAGGAGTTAATTACAATCGAAAAATGACATCGAGTCTTGCCTTTTCGCAACAATTAGATACATTTAAGTTGAATGTAGATAGTTATTACAAAGCGGACACTTCCTTTTTTTTAAAGACCTATATCCGATATACCATAGCGTCTTTAGATGACATCAATTTTGTAGGCGCAAAATCTCGTATTGATAAATACCTTTTCTATCTAAGTGAATTTCCTTTGGCTTATTCCAATGAACGTTATACATCGTATTTAAGTTTGTTTTACAAGAATATTTTTGCGGTAGTTTCAACCGATATTAATACCAAGATTTATAAGTCTATCTTGAGTAGTAGTCCAACACAATTAATGAAATGTTTGGGTCGCGATGCGACTTTAAGAAATTCCCAGATTCGCGAATTGGTTGCAATACAAGGCATTTCGGAAGTGTATAATGGGAAAGATTATCCAAGAACAAACATGGTTACCATTTTAGATAGTATTGCTCGTTTTGGTTTGTATAAGTCGAATCGTTTTATTGCTAAGCGAATTATAGAGCGTTTAACGGAATTGGCTCCAGGGATGAAAGCACCTTCTTTTGAAATTACAGAAAATTCATTAGACACAATCCGTTTAACTACTTATAATGGCAAGTATGTGTATTTTCAGTTTGTTGATCCGATGTTAAAAGAATCTCAGAAACAGGTTGAATTATTGAAACCGTTGTATTTGAAATATGGGAATACAATTCGATTTGTTACTATAATAGATGTTCACAATGAATTAGATAAAGAGCAAAAAGCCTATTATTCTTCTATTCCTTGGGAAAAACATTTTTTACATTACAATGATCCTATTTTTAAGAGTTATTTGATAAAATCCTTTCCAAGTTATGTGTTAATAGATGATGTTGGCGTTTTACATTCGTATCCTGCTGCAGGACCTATTCCAGATGGAGAATACGAGACGGTAGAGAAAGTATTTTATACCATAAAGCGTAAGATTGAAGTCGATCGTTTGAATAAGGAGAAGTCTGGTTTTGATGACATCTATGATGATAATTAGAGGCACGTAGTTTATCTAATTAATTAAAATAAAGAAGTTATGAAAAAAATATTTGCGATTATAGTATTGTTGAATGCATTCGTTTATTCATCTTATTCTCAAATAGAATTAGAAAAAAAGGAGACAAAGAAACCAAGTATAGAATTAGTTTTTTGTTTAGATGCTACAGGAAGTATGTCAGGATTAATTAGGACTGCAAAGGAAAAAATATGGGAAATAGTTTCAGTAATGTCACAAACAAATCCTACTCCTAAAATAAAGTTAGGGTTCATTTTTTACCGCGATATAACGGATGAATTTATTACAAAAACCTATCCACTAACTGAAAATATTGATAGTGTCTATTCACAATTATTACTCATTGAAGCACAAGGAGGCGGAGATACACCAGAAAGTGTAAATCAAGCATTAAACGAAGCCGTTCAAACAATGAATTGGTCTGAATCTGCGTATACGTATCGTACTATTTTTCTTGTTGGAGACTGTCCTCCACATATGGATTACCAACAAGATGTGAAATATGAAACAAGCTGTAAGATTGCAACAAAAAAACAAATTATCATTAACACAATTAAATTAGGAGTTTCTTGTACAGATGCAATTATGCATTTTCAAAACATTGCTTCAATGAGTAAAGGAGAATATATTGCATTAGGTCAAAATGCAGACGATGTTATCATTAATACTCCATATGACGATAGTATTTTATATTATTCAAATAGTATCGATAGATCAAAGATTTATTACGGTACAGAAGAAAAAATAAACACTAATCAAATAAATAAAGATGAGACAATGAATTTATATAAACATTCATCCAAAAATGCTTTAGCTGATAGGGCGTCTTTTAATGTTAGTGAAACAGGAAAAGAAAACTTTTTTGGTGTTAATGAGCTTATTCAAGACATCATTTTAAATAAAGTTGTTTTTGATTCGATACCAGAGGATCAATTACCACCTACTTTAAAAAAATTAAGCAAATCGGAAAGAAAGATAAAAATCAAAGAATTAGTTCATCAGCGAACAAGTGATTTTGCACATTTATTAAGACTAACTAAAGAACGTGATTTATTCATTCAGTTCAAAAAAAAGGAAATGAATAATTCAAATACATTTAGTTCGAACATTTATGAAATTGTTAAAAAACAAGCATTAACATTCGGCATTGTTTTTAAAAATTAGGGCGTAAATATTTCTGCAACTAATTTGATTCCAGATTAAGAGTATGAAACCATTGAGAGAGTTTTATATTTAATAAAACGTAAAATAGAAGTCGATCGTTTGAATAAGGAGAAGTCTGGTTTTGATGATGAATGTAACATCCAAATATTTGAATATCATTTATATTGCCCGATTAAAAATAATCTTTAAATTTAATCACTAATATAAATAAAGGAACATTGAAGCAACAATATTTAGGAATCATACTACATTCTAATTTAGCAAATGGTCGCCTTTCTGGTGAAATAATTTTAGAAGATTTACAATTAACCTTTCAACAGGACACCTATAAATATTCAATTAATTATTCTGATTTACAAATTGAATTAGGAGGTTCGAACCAGAGTCTTGTATTCCTAAAAAATAAAAAACACGATACATTAACATTATATACATCTGACAAATCGATTCTTAAAAATCCAATATTTCAAAATTTCAATGAATTAAAAGAGGATATTAAAAAATGTAACAATCAAAAAAATAAAACAAGAATCGTATTGTTTTCTATAATTTTCATTGTTTTAGGAGGTATTGCAAGTTTGTATTTTTCTAAAAATTATTTTATTGAAAAATTAGCAAACCAAGTTCCGCGAAGTTGGGAAAAAAGCGCTGGAGATCATTTGTTTACTACTTTGACGAGCGACTATATAGTGTTGAAAAACGATAGCATAGAACAGCAATTTCGATTAGCTTCTAACAAATTACTTTCGACAATTGAAAAAGAACACATAAAAATAGATTTATATTTTATAAAAGAACCAAGTATAAATGCCTTTGCTTTGCCTGGAGGAAAAGTAATTATTCAAAGTGGATTAATTGAGAAAGCAAATTCTTGGGAAGAAGTTTTAGGTGTATTAAGTCATGAATTGGCTCACGTAACAAGGAGGCATCATTTGCGTGGAGTAATCAATAATATTGGATTGTTTACGGTTATTTCTACTTTAGTTGGTGATGTAAGTGCGCTTGCAGGTACATTCGCAAATATAGGAGGTGAATTAGCCTCACTTTCCAGTAGTAGGGAATTTGAATTAGAGGCTGATGAAACAGGTTGGAATTACTTGGTAAAATCACGTGTTAATCCAGAAGGACTGATTTCATTTTTCGAAACCCTACAAAAAGAAGAGAAAGTTAAACTAAGTTTAAAAAACAAAAAAATCATGTCTTTTTTATCCACTCACCCTGATACAGAAGAACGTATTAATAAATTGAAGAATAAAAAAACAAATGTTAGTTTTCAAAAAATTAACATGGATTACAATGCATTTAAACTATTAGTAAAGCGTGCAACATTAACAAAATAAAATTTATGGATGTATCAATCGAAGCAAAACCGGTTTTCGCTTATTTAAAAGTCACCATACAACCGGGTGAAACTTTTATAGCAGAATCAGATGCGATGGCAACCATGTCTTCCGAATTAGACATGAATGCAAAATTTAATGGAGGACTTTTTAGGGGGTTAATTAAGAAATTTTTAGGAGGTGAAAGTTTGTTTGTGAATCACTTTACAAATAACACGCAAAAAGCACTTGAATTAACGTTATCTCAACCTACACCAGGAGACATTACGTGTAAAACATTACATGGAGAATCTTATTGTATTGAAAGAGGGGCTTACATTGCATCCGATCCAACAATTAAGTTAGGAGTTAAATTTGCAGGAATAGGTTCAATCATTGGACGTGAAGGGTTCTTTAAGTTGATTGTTTCTGGTCATGGAAACGTGTATTTTGGTGCCTATGGAGGTATTGTTGAAAAAGAAATCAATGGGGAATACATTGTTGATTCAGGACATTTATTGGCATATGAACCATCTATGAAACTTAAAGCACAATTATCCAATGGAATTATTGGAAGTATAACAAGTGGCGAAGGTTTTGTAACTAAAGTTGTAGGAAGTGGTAAAATATTTATTCAAACAAGGAATATTTCAGGATTAGCATCTTGGGTAAATAAACATTTATAATATGGAAGTATTCGAAACAAAAAAAGAGGCTATTGATATAAAATTGACTTTACAACCTGGTGCAACCGCAGCAGAAATTAAGATGCAACCAGGGAGTACATTAATTGCCGAAGGTGGTAGTATGATTGCAATGAGTTCTAATATACAATTAAAAACTACCACGCATACTAAAAAATCAGGAGGAATTATTCGTGGGTTAAAAAGGATGATTGCTGGAGAAAATTTCTTTTTAAATCATTATTCAACCACGAATGAAGTAGGTACCGTTTGGCTTGGAGCGACTCATGCTGGAGACATGCTTGTTCACACGCTACATGGAGATTCATTAATTATACAAGGAGGTTCTTTTGTGGCATCAGAAACGAATATTGAAATTGATTTGACTTGGCAAGGATTTAAAAATTTAATTTCAAAAGAAAGTTTATTTTGGATCAAGGCAAAAGGACATGGAAAGTTAATCATCAATTCATTTGGGGCGATTTATCCAATACAAATTGATGGTGAACATATCGTTGACACAGGACATATCGTTGCTTTTGAAGAAAGTTTAAATTTCACCCTTACAAAAGCCGGCAAAAGTTGGTTAAGTTCCGTCCTTGGAGGAGAAGGGTTGGTTTGTAAATTTAAAGGAAAAGGAACTGTTTGGGTTCAGTCACATAATGCATCTTCATTTGGAACATCATTAGGTTCTAAACTAAAACCAAGAAAATAATATGGAAAATACTGTAATAAAAGGAATGGATTTTTCTCTGGAGTGTAATCCTGATTTTGGGTTTTTAACGGTTAACCTTCCGTCCAATAAAAAAATCAAAGTAGAAGCCGCAGCAATGGCTTCCATGGACACCAATTTGGTAATGAAAACTAAACTAAAAGGTGGGTTTTCGAGGTTTTTATCCGGTGAATCACTATTTATCAATGAATTTACTGCACAAAATGGGAGTGGACAAATACAAATCGCACCTGCTTGTCCTGGAGATATTAAACATGTTTATTTGGAAAACGAAACGATTTATCTTCAAAACACTTCTTTTTTAGCTTCCGATGAAAGCATTAAAGTTGAAAGTAAATGGCAAGGATTAACGAAAGGTTTTTTCTCTGGAGAAAGCTTTTTCTTGATTCGTTGTTCAGGCACAGGAGATTTATGGTTTAATTCTTATGGGGGAATTATTGAGATAGATGTCACGGATGGATACGTTGTGGATACAAGCCATGTTGTTGCATTTACCGAAGGTTTGGAATATAGTGTGAAATCAGTAGGAGGTTATAAATCACTATTCTTTTCTGGAGAAGGTTTAGTGTGTAAGTTTACCGGACAAGGGAAGGTTTGGATTCAAACACGAAAAATCTCTCCTTTTGTCAGTTGGATTCATCCATTTAGACCTAAGAAAAATAATTAATAAAATAGGCTGTCTCAAAAGGACAGCCTATTTTATAATCGTAAAATAATTTGGGCGAAATTCCCGCCTATTCTTCGGTGTTTTTTAATTTCATTAAAAGAGAATAAGCGCCATTTATTACAATGGATTGCCCTTTCAAATCTTCAAAGTTTACAATTTCAACAGCGCCATTTTCCTTAGCACCAATTATTACCGGAATCATTTCGAATTTATTTTTTGTTAACGATACAAAAACATAATCTTTGTTACCATATCGGAGAATTGCGTTTTCTGTAATAGTTTGAGCCATTTTGTTTTTTAGTTCAATTTCAGCGTTCATATACATTCCTGGCACTAAATTTTTATCGTATTTTTTGAAATGGCAATGAACTTCTGTGTTTTTGTCTACAGATAACGAATGACCAATTAAAATAATTTCGGTTTCGTATTTTTTATCGGGTTGACTATTGTTGTAAGTGATTACTTTTTGACCGATTGCTAATGATGAAAGGTCCTTCTCAAATACAGCAATATTCAAATGGATATCAGCTACATTTACTAATTCAAATAAAACTTCACTTGGGGTTAAATACTTTCCAATATTTGCGTTTACTTTAGAGACATAGCCATTAATTGGAGAGGTTATGGTTATTTTTTTTGAGATCTTACTTTCATCCAGCCTTGCGGGATTAATCCCAATTAACTCAAGATTCTCCTCTAAAGCTTTCAAATTTATTTTCGCGTTTCGATATTCACCTTCTGCTAATTGTAAAATTTTATCACTGGAAGCTTTACTTGCGTTTAATTCTCGTTGTCTTACATATTCCCCTTCAACTACTTTCAATTTTACTTTTGCAAGTAGATAATCTTGTTGCATTTTTACATACTGCTGATCCTCTAAAATGGCTAATACTTGGCCTTTACGAACCATTCTACCTGGAAGTAGTTCTGTAGATTTCAAATATCCTCCCATAGGAACACTGATAGAAATTAAATTCTGAGGTGGGACATCTATTTTTCCATTCAATTTTAGTACGGATGAAATTTCTTTTTTAACAAGACTATTAGTTTGAATTTCAGCGTTTGATATTTGCGCTCGTGTTAATCTAACAATGGAACTTTCAACAGATTTAGATGTTGTTTCAACTGTTTTTTTCTCTTCTTTTTGTCCGCATCCTATGATGGATAAGATGGTAATGGAAAGGATTATATTTTTCATGTTTGTTTTATTAAATGGAGATGTTCTAATAGAACATCTTTACTTTTTTGTTGCGATACATCTCGGATCTACAGGTTACTGATAAGTATTGCTAATTCGTTGTATTTCATCAAGGCGTCTTGGTAATCACTTTGAATGGATATACTTTGATTAATTAATATTGCCCATTCTAAGTAGTCAATTTCACCATTCACAAATTGTTTTTGAGCTGTTTCAAAAATTAATTTCGCATTTGGTAAGGCTTTATTTTCTAATTCGGCAATAATTTGATTTTGTGTTTCGTATTGCTTTAATAAACCTTCGAACTCATTTTGAATTCGTAATCTTTCTGAAAGCGCGGTGTTTTGGACAATTTGACTGTTTAACGTCGCTAATTTTACTTGTTTTCCTTGTTTTGAAAAAACAGGAATTAAAAGACCTATTTGTCCTGCAGTAAAGCGTGAAGTGTGGTTGTAAAAGTAATTGTCCGCGCCATACCCATACATTGTACCCGATACTACTCCCAAATTAATGGAAGGAATCAATTTAGATTTTTCTAATTTCAATTGTGCGATTGCTTTATGGACATCGGTTTCTAATATTTTAATACTTGGATGCAATCCAATCATTGTTTTGTCAAACTTATTTGTAAGTAGAATTTTGCTTTCAGAATTAACTGGTAAATATTTATTCTTAGTATTTAACAAGAATTGAAAATGCAATTGTTCTATCCATATCACATTTGTTAATTGTTTTAGTTGATTACCAATTTGTATACGCTGATTTTCAATGGTTGTTTTCTCTAAAATATTCGTTTCTCCGGTTCGGATTCGTAATTCTGCTTTCTGTAAGTATTCACTATATACACTATCAATCACTAACAATAATTTGTGTTTTTCCGCCAATACAATTAAAGAATAATAGGAGATACCTACTTGATTTTTCAACTCTTTCAATTTTAGTTCAGATTGAAAACCTGCTTTGTTCCAATCTTCTTTAAAAACTTGCTTTTTACGTGCATACACCAAAGGGAAATCAATTGCTTGTTTGATGGATAATCTATTATCAAGATACCTACTGTTTAATCTTCCGAACTCATAATTTACATCCGTTGGAGTTAGTGCTAAAGCCGTTTGAGTTAATTGTTTTTGGTATTCAACTTTTAATTTTTCGTTTTTATAATTCAAATTATTAACAATTGCACTATCAAGGGCGGCTTTATAGCCTATTGTCTGTTGTGCATTTCCAAAATTGGCCATTAGAACAATCACAAGTATGGTAGCCAAATTTTTAGAAGCAATACTTTTTTTAGAAGTTTTGGTAAACAAAATATAAAGGATTGGTAAAACAAATAACGTTAAGAAAGTTGCTAATAAAAGGCCACCAATTACTACCGAAGCAAGAGGTCGTTGAACTTCTGCACCAGCACCGTGACTCATTGCCATAGGAAGAAAACCTAAGGAAGCAACAAAGGCAGTCATCAATACAGGTCGCATACGAATTTTGGTTCCCATTAACACCGTTTCTTTTAAGTCTGTGATTCCTTCTTTTTGAATCCGATTAAATTCAGCAATTAATACTATACCATTTAATACAGCAACACCAAACAACGCTATAAATCCAACTCCTGCACTAATGCTGAATGGAAGTCCCAGTATTGCTAAGGCAAAAATACCACCAATAGCAGAAAGCGGAATCGCAGAAAAAATTAATAATCCTTGTTTAACAGATTTAAAAGCAAAATATAACAAGAAGAAAATTAATAAAAGAGCCAAAGGAACAGCAATGGAAAGTCGTTGTTTTGCTTTTTCTAAGTTTTTAAATGAACCTCCAAATTCGATAGTATACCCTGGAGGAAATTTAATTTTTGCTTCCGATTTCGATTTTAATTCTTCTACTAAACTTTGAACATCTCGGCCTCTTGCATTGAATCCAACTACGATTCGTCTTTTCGTATTTTCACGTTGGATTTGATTTGGTCCATCGATAACTTCTATTTTTGCAAAAGTACTTAGCGGGATTTGAATACCCGAAGGTGTATTAACCAATAAATTTTGTACGTCTGAAACATCCGTACGATTTTCTTTTTCCATCCGTACGACAAGATCAAAACGTTTTTCTCCTTCGTACACCAATCCAGTTTTCTGTCCTGAAAAAGCAGTGTTGACGGTTCGATTTAGGTCATTAACGGTAAGATTGTATTGTGATAGCATAGGTCTATTATAACTAATTAAAATCTGTGGCATACCGGTTACCGGTTCAACAAATAAATCTGCTGCACCTTGAATTTTAGAAACAATTCCACCTAATTCATTCGCGTATTTCGCTAATGTATCTAAGTTTTCCCCGTAAATTTTACATACTACGTCTTGTCTGGCTCCAGTCATTAACTCATTAAAACGCATTTGCACAGGATATTGAAATCCAAAAGTTACTCCAGGAACATCCTCTAATTCTTTTTTCATTTTTAACGCTAATTCGTCAAAAGTTTTAGCAGAAGTCCACTCTTTTTTGTCTTTCAAAATCACCATTAAATCGGTCGCCTCCATCGGCATTGGATCTGTAGGGATTTCTCCACTACCTGTTTTACCAACCACTTTAATTACTTCAGGGAATTTATGGATTAATATTTTTTCCGCTTTCAAACATGCTTCCATCGACCCTTTCAAACTTGTCCCTGTAAGAACCCTTGTTTCCACAGCAAAATCACCTTCTTCTAATGCAGGTATAAATTCACCTCCCAATGTAGTAAGAACTAAAATTGCTAATAAAAACAGACCAATAACCGTTCCTACAATTGCTTTAGGCATATCTAATGCTTTTCTCAAAGACTTTTGGTAGAATCTTTCCACACGCCCTAATAAACGATCTGAGAAATTTGGTTTTTGTTTTACTTTTTTTGAAAGCAACAATGAGCTCATCATTGGCACGTAAGTTAATGACAAAATAAAAGCCCCGATTAAAGCAAAAGCAACTGTTTGAGCCATTGGTTTGAACATTTTACCTTCAATGCCTTCTAAGGTAAAAATAGGTAGGTACACTACAAGAATAATAATTTGTCCAAAAACAGCACTATTCATCATTTTTCCTGCACTAACCTTAACGATACCATCCATTTCATTTTGTCTGAAACGAGTCATGTTATTAAATCGTTTACTATGTTCTAATTGATGCATTGTTGCTTCTACAATAATTACTGCTCCGTCGATAATTAATCCAAAGTCTAATGCACCTAAGCTCATTAAATTTCCGCTAACTCCGAATATATTCATCATAATTATCGCGAAAAGCATCGCTAAAGGAATTACACTCGCGACTAAGAGTCCTGCTCTATAGTTTCCAAGGAAAAGAACTAAAATAAAAATTACGATAAGCGCTCCTTCCAATAGATTTGTTTCTACCGTATGGATTGCGTTGTTTACCATTTTTGTACGGTCTAAGAAAGGTTCAATTTCAACCCCTTCCGGAAGTGTTTTTTGGATTTCCGCGATTTTATCTTTCACATCCTTAATCACTTGAGAACTATTCCCTCCTTTCACCATCATTACAACAGCTCCAGCAACTTCTCCTTCACCATTGTATGTCATCCCTCCATAGCGGATAGCATGTCCGATTTCAACGGTTGCAAGATCTTTAAGTAATAGAGGAACCCCTGATTTGGTTGTTTTTATAGCGATATTTTCAATGTCCGATTTATTTCCTAATAATCCTTCGGTACGAATAAATAAAACACTTGACTGTTTTTCGATATATGCACCACCTGTGTTTTGGTTATTTTTTTCAACGGCACTAAAGACATCATCCATTGTAACACCAAACGCATTTAATTTATCTGGTTTTATTGCAATTTCATATTGTTTTAATTTTCCACCAAAGCTACTTACGTCTGCAATGCCTTCCACTCTTAACAAGTCGCGACGCACTATCCAATCTTGAATTGTGCGTAATTCCGTTTCATCATATTTTCCTTCGTAGCCTTTCTTTGCTTTAACAACATATTGATAGATTTCCCCAAGACCGGTTGTTATTGGACCCATACTTGGATTTCCAACTCCAGCTGGAATTTGATCTCTTACGTTTTGTAATCGTTCTTGTACTTGTTGACGTGCCCAATACACATCTGTTTCATCGTCAAAAATAAGAGTAACTACTGATAACCCAAATCGAGAAAAGCTTCTCAATTCAATCAATCCGTGTATATTACTATTTGCTTGTTCGACTGGGAACGTTACTAAACGTTCAATATCTGTTGCTCCTAAAGAAGGTGCAGCAGTTATAATTTGCACCTGATTATTGGTAATGTCAGGTACAGCATCTATTGGTAATCGTGTTACTTCATAAGCTCCATAACCTACTAAAAATAAAACGAAAAGACCAATTATTAATTTCTGTTTTACAGAAAATTCAATGATTTTATTTAACATAAAAATGATTTTATTTAATGAAATAATTACAACAGTAATTTGAAAACATCCAACTGTGGATGAACAATTTCATTAAACTAATTTTGGCGGTTGCCAAATGGAAGAAGAAATTTCTAAAACAAATGGATCCTTCACTTCAAATTTTTCTTTTTCGAACTGAAAAATATGCAAATCATCATTTATAGAAAAATGTAAAATTTCAGGAATTGTACTTACAAAAACGGTTGTACAATGAGAACTATGTTGTTGAAATGGTGAATGATTATGGTCTGGATGATTTGAATCCGATTCGTTACCTGCAGTAAGAGCGTGGGATAGAAAATCAATAATTTCTTTGTCTTTGTGATGTTGGTAATGTTCTGTTAAATCAGAAACCACATGAATATAATGAAAGACTTGAGTAGGAACTATTGCTGCTACAAGTAAAATTAATAAAACAAGGTATTTTAATCTTTTCATTATACTCAAAGATAATCATAAAGGAGCGATTAATACAAATATTTCTCAAAAAAAAATGGGGTGAATCTCGATTCACCCCAACGAAATTAAGAGTCTTAGTAATTAAACATTCACGCCCCAATTTTCAATCTCTTCTTCCGACCAAAGTTCTGGGAAGAAAATGCGACGTTGGTAACGTGGATGCATATATTTTCTCCAATCGCTTCCACCCGTTGCTTCAACAATTTCGCCTTCTGGTTGAAGGTATTTCGCGGCAGCATGGTAATGAGCCATTACCCAAGTTACATTAACTGTGTAGTCGTAATGACGCATTGCTTTCACTAAGATTGGATCTTCTTGCGTTTCTTTAGGCAATGATTTGAATTTCGCATACAAGTTTGTTGTGTTGTACTCGTCCATTTTGCGTAAGAACAACTCTTTGTATTTCTCTTCAAACAAGCGGATTAAAGTCGATTTCTTACCTGTTTTATGATCCTTCCCAGCTGCATGCCAATACAAATGTTCGTATGCATGCTCGATAGGTGTGTTTCGATCAATCGTAGCACGGAAACGGAAATCAATTAAGTTAATTGTATCCGTAGATGCGAATTCAATCAAACGGTATTGTGCACTTTGAAAACCACTCGCAGGAGTTAAGGTATTTCTAAATTTCAAATATTGTTCCGTTTCCATTCCATTTTGCATAATTGAAAAAGAGGAAGCTAACATATCAAAATAACGACTAATACGATCTAATTTTTCCGCAAAGAAAGGGGCTGTTAACTCATTGTTTTTAGTAACTTGTTCAGCTTCCCACAACATCATTTTAAACAACAATTCATTAATCTGGTGATACATTACAAACACCATTTCATCCGGAAGTGTTGTACGTTGTGTTTGTAACGCTAAAAGGGCGTCCGTTTGAATGTAATCCCAATAGGTGATTGGTTTTGCCCAAACAAGTCCTTCTAAATGTGTTTCTGGATTTTGATCGATGGCCTCGAATTTTTCCTCGATGCGTTTTACTAATTCTTCTGTAGATTGTTTCATATTTTTTATTTTATAAAAAATGGATGTTGCATTACTGATCGCGATACGTCACGACCCTACGACAATATTTCTGATTTGAAAAATTGGTGTAATAATTCATCTAATTTTTCAAAAGACGTATTTTCATCTAAATTGTGTAATTCAATTAGATTACGAATTGCTTCTTGTTGTTCGTTACCATATTTCAATGCATTTTTATATTCTGTGTTTGAAAAAGAAACCATGCTATATAAAGGCGTATAATCGTCTGGAAATAAATGGGACATTCTATGTTCAATTTTATGAATCAATTTGAATGTTGGGTCGGTTACTTTGTCACGCATAACAGTATAGTTTTGTAAGGATAAATCTTGCATTGCATCACAATTTGGTTTGCGGGATTGCTCATATTCTTTAAAAATCACTGGCCAATCTTCTTTGTGTTCTTGCATTAATTCCCACATCACGGTACAATCTTCAAAACCACAATTCATACCTTGACCATAGAAAGGAACGGTAGCATGTGCAGCATCTCCCATTAATGCCATTTTTCCATTTGTCCATGGATAGCAACGAATCAATGCTAAAGCAGACAGCGGATGTTCTTCCCAACGATTAGCAACATTTGGTAATAAATCATAAAAATCTGGAAACACTTCTTTAAAGAAATCTTCTACTTTAGTTCTATCGGTCAATTTATTGAAGCAATATTCGTGATTGTCAAAAGGCATAAATAAAGTACATGTAAATGAGCCATCAAAATTTGGTAAGGCGATTAACATGAAACGACCTCTTGGCCAAATATGAAGGCTATTTTTCTCTAATTTATGCGTACCATCTTCGTTTGCAGGAAGTAAAATTTCACGGTATCCATCCTCAATATAGTTTTGACTGTAGGAGAAACGATCTAATTTTTGGAATCCATGGTATCTTACTGCGGAAAAAGCTCCATCGGTAGCAAATAATAAATCCGTTTGATGTTCTGACTCCTTACCTGTTAAGTTATTTTTTAATTTAAATTTTCCAGTTTTAGTGTCTGCAAATACACAATCCACATCGAAATTTAAATCAACGTTTTCATTTTGTCCTGCAATTTCTAACAATTTCGCATTTATTTCTCCGCGAGAAACGGAATAAATTGCTTGATTTTCTTTACCATAAGGCAAGGTAGAAATGGTACCGTCTAAGGAGTGAATAGTTCGGCTATACATAGGAATCGCAATTTCACGAATTGCATCTCCAATACCTAATTCATCTAACGCTTTCCAGCCACGGAAGGAAGTAGCAAGATTGATCGATTTTCCAGCAGATAACGCAACATTTCGAAGGTCAGAACGACGATCGTATGTGGTTACTTTATAGCCTGCTTTGGCAAGATATACGGCCCATAAAGAACCTACTAATCCTGACCCTATGATTGTTGCTGATTTTTGAGTAGACATGTTTTTTTATTTTTTATTTTATAAAAAATGGATGTTGCAGTGCAACATCCTTACGTTAGATGCGTTGCGTCGCGTCTTTACGCGTATTGATTATTTTCTGCAGTTGGTATTTCCATTACTGTCCCACATTTTTTGCAAGTACGTATTTCCTCGGAGTCATACACTTTGGATAAAAGCGCTTTGAGTTGTGTAACGATATCTTCTAGTCTGAATTCTTCAGAGTACAATTTTTCATTACAAGAATCACAGAACCAAGTACAAGAATCAAATTCTTCTTTTGTACGTTTTCTTTCGATAACTAGTCCAATGGTATCTGCAAATCGTTGAGGAGAATGATAGGTTCTAGGAGGTAATAAAAACATTTCACCTTCTTTAATCTCAATCACAGAACGTTTACCATCTTGAATGATTGGAAGTTTCATGTCTCCTTTTAATTGGTAAAACAATTCTTCACCTTCATTAAAATGAAAATCTTTACGTGCATTTGGTCCTCCAAGTATCATTACTATGAAATCGGAATCTTTATAAAGTACAACGTTATTTACTGGTGGGGTTAAAAAGTGCTTGTTATCTTCAATCCACTTATTTAAGTTGAAAGGCATTAACATAATGATTAATTATGGGTTATGAATTATGGGTTATGAATTAATAGGATAAAAAAATGGGCTATGAAATTCATAACCCATCTTTCCTAATTCATAATTAAAGTGTTCCTCTTCTTTCTTGTTCTGCTTCGATTGATTCGAACAAAGCTTTGAAGTTTCCTTTTCCGAAAGAGTTTGCACCTCTACGTTGGATGATTTCAAAGAATAAGGTTGGTCTATCTTCTACTGGTTTCGTAAAGATTTGAAGTAAGTATCCATCTTCGTCTCTATCTACCATGATACCTAAACTTTTCAACGTTTCGATGTCTTCTTGGATATCACCAACACGTCCGAAAACTGTATCGTAATAATCACCAGGTACGTGTAAGAACTCAACACCACGTTTACGCATTTCAGAAATTGTAAAAACGATATCGTCCGTTGCTACAGCGATGTGTTGACATCCTGCACCTCCGTAAAATTGAATGTATTCCTCAATTTGCGATTTTTTCTTTCCGTGAGCAGGCTCATTGATAGGGAATTTAATACGACCATTTCCGTTCGTCATTACTTTACTCATCAACGCTGTGTATTCTGTAGAAATATCTTTATCGTCGAACGTGATTAAGTTCGCAAATCCCATAACATCTTGGTAGAAAGCAGCCCATGTGTTCATGTCTCCTAAATCAACATTCCCAACCATGTGGTCGATGTATTTCAATCCTGTTGGAATTGGATTATATTCAGATTCCCATTTCTCAAATCCAGGTAAGAAAACACCATTGTAGTTTTTACGTTCTACAAAAATATGAACAGTATCTCCATACGTATGGATACCAGCACGAACTACTTCACCATCTTTATCTGATTCCACTCTTGGTTCGAAGTAAGATTTAGCACCTCTTTTGATTGTTTCTTCGTACGATTTTCTTGCGTCATCTACCCAAAGAGCAATCACTTTCACTCCATCTCCATGTTGTTTGATATGCTCTGCTACCTCATTGTCTGAAGTCATTGGAGTCGTCAAAATCAATTTGATTTTATCTTGTTTAACAACATAAGAAGTACGATCTTTCACACCAGTTTCTAATCCTTGGTAAGCAAAAGATTGAAATCCTAATGCAGTTTTGTAGTAATGCGCAGCTTGTTTCGCATTTCCTACATATAATTCTACGTAGTCAGTACCGTTTATTGGAAGAAAATCTTGAGCCTCTTCGAAGATTTTTTCTAACCCATAGTTATAGTTCCCAACGTTTTTTAAGTCTTTAGTTTCCATGTTTTTTTGTATTTTATTTTATAAAATAGGATGTTGGAGTACAACATCCTTACTTATTTATTTTTGAGCCATCCAAGATTTGTAGTAATCATTTACTTCTAATCCTAATGCCTCTTCTGTAATCATTACTGGTTTGAAAGGATCAATCATTACTGCTAATTCATTTGTCTCTTTCTTACCGATACTTCTTTCGATAGCACCTGGATGAGGTCCGTGAGGTAATCCGCCTGGGTGTAAAGTAATTTGACCTTTTTGGATATCATTTCTACTCATGAAATCACCATCTACATAGTATAATAACTCATCTGAATCAATATTACTGTGGTGGTAAGGTGCAGGAATAGCATCTGGATGATAATCGTATAAACGAGGTACAAATGAACAAATCACGAAGTTGTTTCCTTCAAAATTTTGGTGGATTGTTGGTGGCATATGTACACGACCTGTGATAGGTTCAAAATTGAAGATTGAGAAAGCATAAGGGAAATGGTATCCATCCCAACCAGCAACATCAAAAGGATGAGTTGCATAGGTATAAGGATAAATCATTCCTTGTTTTTTAATGTTGATTTTGAATTCTCCTATTGTTTCGTGCGTCTCCATATTTTGTGGAGTTTTTACATCTCTTTCACAGAATGGAGAGTGCTCTAATAATTGACCAAATTGGTTTCTATATCTTTTTGGTGTGGTAATTGGGCTGAAAGATTCAACAATTAACAAACGGTTATTTTCTGTATTGAAATTGATTTGATATACGGTTCCTCTTGGAATAATCAAATAATCTCCATATTCGAAATCGATATTACCATACATTGTTTTTAAGGTTCCTGTACCAATGTGAACAAAAATCATTTCGTCTGCATCTGCATTCTTAAAGAAATATGGAGTAGAGGTTGTTGGTGCAGCTAAACCAATGTGCATATCGTTGTTAACAAAAAGTGTTTTACGACTTTTAATGTAATCTGCTTCTGGTTTTAATTCAAAACCTGAAAAACTCAAACATTTTAAATTCTCTGTAATAGCGATTTTTGGTTTTACCGAATAAGCTTCTCCCATTTCTTTCACCATCGTAGGTGGATTTAAATGGTATACTAAAGAAGACATTCCAGCGAATCCTTCCGTTCCAACTAATTCTTCGTGGTATAAATTTCCATTCGACTGTCTCGAAACGACGTGTCTCTTTTTTGGAATTGTACCGTGTTTTTGATAAAATGGCATATTGATCAGTTTTATAATTTTCTAAAGCAAAGTAAAGGAGATTGAAAAGTATGCTGAATGATGCGGCTCACAGAAAAACATGATTAAAGTCACTAATTGAATTTGAAAAATGGAAGATTATTGATTAGAACCATATAAGGCATATAAGGGTTGAATGGATGGGGGGACAATAACCATTCATAAGTAAAAAAAATCGGTTTGTAAATGTGAGACCTTAGGCTAACATCTTGTATCTAAAGTCTTTTTTCTATCTTTACCACCTAAAATTAATACGCATGAAATTTTTTCTTTTTTGTATCGCGATCGTAAGTTCGTTTTCCGTTTTTTCTCAATCTCAAGGTGTTGCGTATACTGCAGTTGGAAAAGGGGTTGCAACGACATTCTTAACGGATTATCAGTGTTTAGGGATTAATACTTCCGCCTTGGGTTGGGGTACAGGATATGAGAAGAAAAAATTCACCATGGGTTCAAGCGAGTTTGGATTTGGGATTTCTTCAGATGTGCTTTCAAAACAACGCTTACAAAATTTTGCAAAATCTATCTATACTGCAATTGCGTATGATTCTGCTAAAATTATTAACTGGAAAGACCAACAAAGTGCTATTTCAGAATATGCGCAGGCAGGAATTGCCATGTATGCTGATTATAACTGGGGAGGATTCTCATTCCAAGGAAAACTTTTTGGAGGAATTGCTTTTAATGTACGTGAAAATTACCAATGGTATTCCCAATTAAGTAAAAATGCAACAGATCTAATTGTAAATGGTAAAGTTTCTAACTTATTTGATTCTTTAGATTTAAAAGTTGGTAATATCACAACACGAATACCAAACACTGGTAATTTATCTCCTGATTCTTTAAAAAATGTGGTCAGCGGTACAATGGCTATTCCTTTGCATTTAAGTTCTTTATTGCATGGAACATCTATTAAAATGGTTTGGAATCGTTCGTATAACTTAGGATATGGTCGAAAAGTATTCGGGATCGATAGTCTTTTTGATTTGTATGCTGGTATCGGTGGGCGTATCATAAAATCGATGGCGATGTTTGATTTAGATGGGACTGGAAACGGAATTGATTTACATTCCTCTTTAACATCTTCGTATAATATAAACTATCAGAGTGCGGTTGCAGCAGTAAATACTGTTAAGAATTATAATGGAGGAATACCTCCAGCAGTTGGTACAGGGTACGGAGTAGATCTTTCTATTAGTGCGATTTTTTGGAATAAATTGAAAGTTGCAGTAGCAGTAAATAATATTGGTTCGGTTACATACGACCGAAATGTGTACAGAGTAAAAGATACATTAATTGGAAATATTGGGATTAACAGTTTGTCTGATATGAACATCACCAGGGCAGTTAGTCAATTACTTAGTAAAGGTGGTTTATTAACCTTGCAAGGTCAAGAAAAATACAAATTAGCAAATGCAGCGACTTTTCGTTTTGGAGCGAGTTTTCATGTCAAAAAGATTTTAGGGGTAGGATTTGATTTAGTTGCACCTTTCAATTCTGAAAATCCTGGTAGTATTAAAAACACGGTAGTTTCTTTTGGAGGAGATATACGTATTGTTAAATGGCTACAATTAAGTTGTGGATATTTTGGAGGAGGAATTTATAAAAACAATATGCCTGTAGGTATAAACTTTATCATGCGTGATGGTGGGTATGAATTTGGTGTATCTTCCAGAGATGCGTTATCCTTCTTTCAAAAAGATGCACATAGCTTGTCATTTGCTATGGGGTTTGCTAGGGTTAGGTTTTAATAATTTAATTTGAAAATTAGCTGACAAGTTGACATTTTTAACCATTGAGACATTAAGAATTTAAGGGCTAAGTATAGTTTGTAGATTATTAAGAGAACTTTAGTCTTGAGTGGGGGCAGGTTTAAAATTGTGAATTTAGTAGACATAAAAAAAGCTGCTCTAGGTAGAACAGCTTTTAGTGTGAAGTGTATTTAATTTTAGAATACCCAAGACACTCCAAATGTTAAAGGATATGCAGCTTTAGTTAATCGTGTGTCGAATAAAGGTGTAAGCGCATAATTTGCATATAATCCAAGGTGTTTGTAACCAATTCTTGCTGAAGCATCTAATTTAAAAGTGTTTAGTCCGAATTTCCCGAAAATCATTGATTCAGTTGTTGTGTTAGAGGTTTTACTATTTTGCGTTATGCCTGAATAAAATTTCATACCACCTGTAACTCCTGCTAATATAAAAAATGTTTTTTTAGGATTTGGACTTGTGTTAATTTCAAGCATTAATGGTACGCTAATGTAGCCAGCATAAAGCACGTTATGAGAATATTCTTTTGAAGGATCTTTTGTAGTCCATAGTGAATCTGAATTAAAATTAATGTTTTGGTTTTTAGTTATTGAAAGATCAGTTTCGCTAATACCCAAACCTGTTGTGATACCAATGTATTCTTTATAAAGTGGAATTTTTTTATCAAAAATATTCCAACTAGCATTTAATTCTCTCCATCCAAAAGTGGAGTTATTATTAGCTAAAAAAGATGAGTTATTTACAATTCCAGCTCCCAAATCAATTCCAGCCCAATGTCCTTTATACTTATTTTTTGCTTTACATTCTTCGCAATCTTCATCCTTTTTCTTTTTTGTAGCAGTGGTGTCTTTACTGTCAAAGGTAATTAGAGTTACCTCATCGTTTTTAGTGTAAATTTTTACAATTTTATTACCGATATTTAATTTTGCAGTGTCTAATTCATCTTTTTTTTGCCCGAAAGAAATGAATCCTAATGAAAGGATAAGTGATGAGGTTAAGATTATTTTTTTCATAATTAATACGTTTAGTTTTTACTTGTTTTTCAGTAAGACAATTTGGATTTAAAAAAGTTACAAGCAAGATGTTTTTTTTTAGGTAGTAATTTAAGTAGCGCAGAGTTTTTGGGAGAAATGCACTCTGCGCACTCGAAAACGAAAGAGCGTCAAAAAAAACTCAAAAAAATCTCTGCGCTAATAAATTCTAAGTGCTTTTTTATTCAGTCACGAGTGACTTTTGGCGATTTTATATTAAATGCTAATTATTTTTTTAACTACTGTAACTTTTTACCCTTAGTTTTGTCTTACAATAAAATCTTTAAGTGAACGCGCGCGCATACAACCAATTAGTAGATACTTACGCAGATAATGTGTATCGCTTTGCGTTGAAGCATTTGAAGAATGAAATGGATGCGAAAGACATCGTTCAGTCGACCTACTTAAAAATGTGGGATAAACATGAAAGTGTTGATGTTGCAAAAGGAAAATCCTATTTATTTACAACAGCCTATCATTTGATTTTGGATTTTTTGAAAGCAGGGAAACGTTTTCATGGAGAAGAAGCAATTGTTGAAGTTCAAAATGAAGACAATCCATCTGATTTTGATTTGTCGGAGACCTTGAATTGGGCTTTAGATAAATTGCCAGTGATACAAAAGACCGTTGTACTTCTAAGAGATTATGAAGGATATAGTTACGATGAGATTGCTGAGATTGCAGGAATTTCTGAGTCGCAAGTGAAAGTGTATATTTTTAGAGCGAGAAAGACCTTGAAATCGATATTAATTGAAAAAGAGTTGGTCGTATGAGTAAATTTAATTTGACAAATTACGAGTCCTACTATTTAGATTATCTAGAAGGAAACTTATCGGAAGAGGATAGACACGCATTTGAATTGTTTTTGAATGAGCATCCAGAATTTCAATTAGAAGGTGAACTTCCTGTTTTTACCATAAAGGAAGATGAAAATCTTTCCAACGACTTTATCAATCATCTTCGTGTCTTTGATGAAAAGGAAAAAGTTAACGAAAGTACCATTGATGGCTTTTTAATTGCGTCGACTGAAGGAATACTTTCTACAGAAAAACAGCAGGAATTACAATCTTATTTACTAAAGAATCCAAGTCATTTGGATTCTTTAGGTATGTATCACCAGACAAAATTATCACCGGATTTAGAAATCACATTTCCTAATAAGCAAGGTTTAAGAAAGGGGAATACCCGTCGTTTAATTATTGGTGTGATTTCAGCTGTGGCAGCGGTATTTATTGGGTTTGTTTTACTTTTTTCGAAAGAGGAGAAGCATCTTGTTTTAGGTCCAAAACTTTCTTTGAAGAAGGATCAAGAATTAAATGTGCAAGATACGATACACACGAAAGATTTGAAATTTCCAAAGGAGCATTATTCCAATCCATTGATTTCATGTTCGTTTGAGAAGTCTGTTTTTCAGGCAATTTCTGAAGATTCAATAGTTAAAAAACATATAGATTTTATTATGGAAAATACTTCAGAAAGCCTCCTTAGCGTTTCTATATCGGATACGTGTGTGTGGAAAAAAACGAATTCGGAATACGTAGCATTCTCTGAAATGGAAAGTCCAATCGAACCAGTATTTCGTTTTGCATTTAAAAGACTAAGGGACAAAATAGATTTTCGTTATTCAAAAGCTACGGAAACAAAACAAGGTGGATTTTATTTGAAGCTGTGGAATTTTGAGGTTTCTAGAAAGATAGACGCGAGTAGGGAATTGGCAGTTAAATAATTTGAAAATTTGAAAATTAGTTGATTTGAAAATGTATTAATGTGTAAATTTTTCAATGTGAAAATGTATTAATTCTCACTCTTCACACGTCGCTCATCACTTCTTCTCGCACTTCGTGTTCTTATGGCAGCAATCCATGACCACTTCTTTTTTCTCTTCCGAGAAAGATACTTTTGGACTTATGTATGGAATGTTTAAGTTCATGCCTCTAAGAACGATAAGTAGACCGACAACGGTGATGAGGTAAGGCAAGTAGCGATTAATTTTACTTCGAATAGGATTCCCAAGTTGTTGTGCGAAAAGGCTAAATGCCACTAATCCAGGGAGTGTCCCTAAACCAAAAGCAAGCATGCTCGTTGCAGATAGGAGGGGAGTTCCCAAAACAACTGCGGTAATCAGTGCAGTATACACCATGCCACAAGGAAGTAAACCATTTAAAGCACCAAGTAAGAATAATTTAAGTGGACTTTCCGAACGCATGATTTTTCCCATGTTTTTTGAAAAACTGGAGGTGATTTTTTGATTTATGTAGGAAGAAGAGCTACTTGTTTTAAAAAGTTTTTTTCTCCAAGCATAAATTATAATTCCGATTCCAGCGATGATACTAATTGCTTGAAGGATACCAAAGAGTTTGATTCCCATGCCGATGTAACCAACTGAATATCCGAGTATCCCGTACACTAATACGCGTCCGATGTGGTATTGCAGAATACCAAAAAGCATAGTAGATTTGGAAGAACGATTTAGTGGAATTGCTAAAGCGATTGGCCCACACATACCCAAACAATGAAGGTTTGAGATGACACCTAAAATAAAAGCGGGTATGAAAATCGTTTCCATGGATTAATTATTTAAGCATGATTTCCTCTTTTTGAAGGAATTTTTTGGATGCAATTTGGTAATGGATATTAATTTGGTAAAGACCTTTTTGCAGTTTTTTCTTGTCGACCATCATCGTTTTTGTACCTACCTCAGCAAAAAGTTTATCCCCTTTTTGATCATTTGGTTTGAAGAATTCAACAGATACCGTATCGATTTTTTCTGCTACAGGAAATTGAAGGATGACAAACTCTTTGTTTTCAGTTACTTTTACCTTCACCTTTGCATCATTTGCATTGCGTTGCGCTTGAATTTCTTGTTCGTAAGCGATTTCTTTTTTATAGTAGTCTTCACTTTCCAAGTCGGTGTTTTTTGACATAAGTGTGAACACCATCCATAAGATGAAAGCCATAAATGATGCCATAAAAATGATAATTCCTTTTCCCCAGTTCATAGTTTTTTTTTAGTTAGTTAATTTCCTCCCTTGAGAAGAGAAAGTTCTACTTTCGAAGAACGAACGATAGAGCTGTGAGGATTAAGGAGGGTGAAGTTTGTGTCACCTCCCTTAATCCCTCCTCAAGGAGGGAAGATGAATGTTTTACATAAGCGGTCCTAAAAATTTCACTTTAACGCGTTCAATTTCTTTTCCATTTCCTAAGATAATAATTGTGCTTATTTTTTTACCATTTTCCATTGCACTAAATGGGTATTTTACAATAAATCGGTCTTTTAAGTGTGCCTCTTTCTTTAAATGTAGGTTATGAACTACTAATTCGATTTTACCTTCTTTGTCTGCAAGTTTTAATTGAATTTTATAGTCCTTATGTGTTTTATTCGAAAGATTTATTTCAAATATATTGCTAATATATCCAGAGTTATTTGTTTGATAGGTTGTTCCTCGCTGTCTAAAGATAGTTGCTTGAAAATCTGTACGCGTTAAAAGTAGGGATAAGAAAATTCCAAAAATCAAAATAAGTAGTGCAGTGTATGCTTTTACACGACGTGTCCATTCAAACTTCGTTCCATTTTTGATACCATTTTCAGAAACGAAACGTATTAAACCTTTTGGTTGACCAATTCCATCCATTACCGTATCACATTCATCGATACATGCAGTACAGTTGACACATTCTAATTGCGTACCGTTTCGAATGTCTATACCCGTAGGGCAGACGTGAACACATAATTTACAGTCGATACAATCTCCTTTTCCAAGTGATTTTCTATCTTCTCCTTTTTTGATTTTTCCACGTTCTTCACCACGTTTATGGTCGTAAGCAACCACCATTGTGTTAGGATCCAATAATACACCTTGTAAACGTCCATAAGGACAAATAGTCGTACACACTTGTTCTCTTAATCTTGAAAAAACAAAGTAGAAAACGGTGGTGAATACTGCAATTCCAATGAAACCTCCTACGTGTTCAGAGAATTTACCAGTTTGTATGTTCCAAAGTGTATCCGCGCTGATGATGTAAGCTAAGAAGGTATTCGCGATTAAGAATGAAATGATCCAAAAAATCGTATGTTTTAAGGTTCTTTTGAATATTTTATCTTTTGTCCATGGAGCAGCGGCAAGTTTTCGCTGGTGCGTATAATCTCCCTCGATCCAGTATTCAATTCTTCGAAAAATCATTTCCATGAAGATGGTTTGCGGACAAACCCATCCACAGAAAATACGTCCATAGATAATTGTAAATAGAATAATACCAACTACACCTAAGATGGTTGCAATTGCAAAAAGGTAAAAATCTTGAGGCCAGAAAATTTTACCGAACAGGATAAATTTTCGTTCCAATACATTCAATAAGAAAAAAGGTTCGCCATTTAGTTTTATGTGGGGAAGAGCGAAAAGTATAGCTAATAATAAATAGCTTGTAATTTTTCTATAGTTGTAAAATTTTCCTTTTGGTCTTTTAGGAAAAATCCAAATACGTTTTCCTTTTTCATCGATTGTGGCAACTGAGTCTCTAAATGTTCCTTCTGCGTCTTCCATCTTGCGTTGTTTTAATAGTGTGGTTATCTATGAACAAGTTTACTAATTAACGATTGACTTTTTTGTAACATACGTTACATTGTTGATGCTATTTAAAGCGAAAAGACTTTGATCACTCAAAGTCTTTTCGTTTATTTTTTATTTCTATTTTTCAAGTATTTCACCTTGTGGAGCTTTCCCTTTGGCATCGGGTAAAGACAATACGAATGAAGCTACTTGTTGAATTTGAACTGGGTTGAATTTAGAGTTGTGTTCAGGCATACCATTTGGCGTACCATTTTTCACCGTTTTAAATACATCCTTTATATCAAATCCATAGATCCAGTTTTTATCCGTTAAGTTAGGACCGATGTTACCTTCCCCTTTAGGATTGTGACATGTAACACAGTTTGTTTCAAACAATGCTTTTCCTTTACTTAAATCAGCAGCGTCTTTCATTAATGTCGCAGTAGTCTCATCAACATTCATAGCCATTTTAGATAAATATGCTTTTACTTCAGTATCTGCTTTTTTCATTTCTTTATCGTACGCTTGGTATTGAAGATCACCTCCAAATACATGGTAATAGAATAAATAGATGATACCAGAGACAATTGTTAAAACAAATCCCCATACCCACCATGGTGGAAGGTTGTTGTCTAACTCACGGATACCGTCGTATTCATGGTGCATTAAGATTGTATGTTCTTCTTCGATAGGAACAACATCCGTCAATACTTTGTTCAATTTCTTGATAGCAGTTGGCGCAGCTTCTTTTTGTTTTTTCTCGTATACCATTCCCAACATACGTTTGAAAACAGATTTCAAGTAAACAATCACACCTACTAACACTAAGTTAATTACCACTAAGAAATAGATATCCCCATTTTCAATTAAGATCCAAGGTTGAGGCTCAGTAGAAGGAGCAGGTATAGACATTGCCATACTTACGTTACTTAAACCAATGAATCCTAAAGTTACGATTAAGGTCAAGATTTTAGCGATACCACCGTTTTCTTTTTGTTTGTGTTTCGCCATTTTTTCAATGAAATAATCAGATTTCACTAAGTTGATGATCGATGAAGTCAAAATGAAAATAGTAATTAACAACACTACAATAGAACCCAATAACCAATAGAACGTACTTAAGTTTTCTTTGTAGTTTGGTTTAAGTACAACTTCAGCAGCAGGATCAGTTGTTGCTCCAGGAGTTTCAGCAGCAGGTGCAGCAACAGGAGGATTATCAACGAACGTCAAAATCGCATCTAATTCTTCTTTTGAAACTTGTTGACCTGGCATGTCCATCGGACTAAATCCTTTGATAGCGTCAGCCATTTTACTTTTACCTGAAGCGATTAATCCAGTTGAATTTGTAACCCAGTCGATTAATAAATCACCTTCTCCGGCATCCGTCCATTTTTGTTTTACCCCTTTCAACATTGGTCCAGTCGATGCTTTATCCAATAAGTGGCAGGTATTACATTTTGCTTTGAAAAGCGCTTGACCATCTTGCGCATTCGCATTTACCAATAAAATAGTAAAGGAAAAAAGCGCTATCGT
>CANGOF010000012.1 GCA_947455515.1 Flavobacteriia bacterium | reverse complement strand
TTTTCTAAATGTGGTAATAAGTCTTTGATGTAAAGTATGCTAACTACGTTGTCAAAAGTTACTTTGAATACAGGTATTCTTGAGTAACCTGCTTCTAAAATTATTTGAAGCACTTCGTTGAATTTGGTTGTTTCATCAATCGAAATAACTTCCATTCTTGGCCTCATAATTTGCTTAACATCTGTATTCCCAAATTTTATAATACCTTCTAATAATTTGTGTTCTTCTTCGTTCGTTGTTTCTTCCTTAGTTAATGCTAAAATTTGTTCTAATTCGTCTGAGGAAATTTTTACACCACGTTTTTTTGCATATTTATGTATTAAACTTGTTCCATTTACTAAGAATAATTTTAACCAAGAAAAAGGAGGAAGATTCGCTATAAAGCTAAGTATTGGAGCCATAAATTTTGCGATGGTTAATCCGTTCTTTGTGGCATACACTTTAGGAATAACTTCACCGACTAATAATATGATGATTGTTATTAAGAATACATCTACAATGAATCGAAGTAACTCGTTACCTGCAGATTGACCAAATACAGCATCTAATAAATAGCTGGAAATAATAACTACTCCGACGTTAACAAAGTTGTTGGCAATTAAAATAGTTGCTAATAAATCTTGAGGTTTTTTTATCAGTTTTCTTGCTGCTTCTGCTTGTTTTCCTTCCTCGTTTTTAAGTGCTTCTTTTTCGATTGGCCCCATAGAGAAAAAAGCTACTTCGGAAGCAGAAATTAATGCGGAACACACCAAAAGAATCAAAATGGTTAAAACACATAACACAATGGTTGTGCTGGATGTATCAGTATGCAATAGTATGGAAAGTAAATTCATAATTAAAATGGTAATTCATCTAAGTCGCTTTGCTCGAATCCAGAAAGCGGGCCAGGGGAGATTGGAACTCCGTCATTCGAATAAGTTGAAAAATCTTCGAGTTTTATATTTTGAGTGGAAATCAGTAAGTAGTTTTCCAAAAACAATTCATAGCCTTTATGGGTTACACCTTCTTTAGACAGCCATGTCCTTGCTTTTAATTTTGCTTCAATGTAAATCGAGAAGTCTTTTTTTATTGATTTATATACTTCTTTTGCTTGTTCTCCCCAGGATGTAACAGTATGCCAATCGGTAAGTTGCTTTTTTTCTCCTGTTGATTTTTCAATAAAAACGTCTTTAGTAGATACTGAAAAACGACAAATCGATCCGCCATTTTCTAAATGACGAAATTCAATTTTTTCACCTATGGTACCTACTATTGTTACTTTATTAACCGAAGAAAGCATATCATACAAATATATAAAAAATCTGCTATTAAAAGGTAAGAGGATTACCTTCAAATTACAATCTGTTAATTTGAGAATTATCCTACGATTTCCTCTAAATAACGCTCAATAACTCTGGGTATTGGGAATTTATCTAATTCAGTTTTTAATACCCATTGAAACTCTATTTTTTTTTCTAATGTTTTTGGCAATGTTTTCATTCTCCAAAATGTAGTGTGTAAATGTTGGTGTGAAAGTATATGTTTAATATTCGTTTTCACAAGTTCAACTTCTGTTTCATATATAGCTTTGAGCTCGTTTTTAAATTCGTTCAAATTAACCACGTACTCTTTTTCAATTAAAGGAAATTGATACATGTTGTGCCAGATATCTTTTTGGGTTCTTTGAGTGATTAAAATATGCGTATCATTTTCAATGTGTAAAAAGTGAAAGTGACGCAATCTTACCTTTGTCTTGGAGGTTTTGACGGGACGAATGGATACTGTATTGTTTTTTCTTGCTAAACAATGTTGGACAAGTGGACAGGTTTCACAAGATGGATTTTTTGGAGTGCATTGAAGTGCACCAAATTCCATAATTGCTTGATTGTGTTCTGCTGGATTCTCTTTATTTAGTAGTTCATTCGCTAAAACTGCAAACGTTTTTTGACCTTGAGAACTATTAATAGGTATATCGAGATCATACACTCTTGAAAGTACACGATATACATTTCCATCAACTACTGCATGAGGAAGGTTATAAGCAAAGGATGCTATGGCTGATGCTGTGTATTCGCCAACTCCATTAAGTTTAAGTATGTTTGTGAAATTGTTAGGAAAATTCCCTTGGTATTCTAAAACAATTTTTTTTGCTGCAGAATGTAGATTCCTAGCTCTGCCATAATAACCAAGTCCTTGCCAGTCAGATAATACCTCTTGTTCACTCGCATTTGCTAAATCAAATACGGTAGGATAGTTTTTGCAGAATTTTACGTAGTAATTTAAACCTTGATTTACTTTGGTTTGTTGTAAAATCACCTCCGATAACCAAATTTTATATGGGTCTTTTGTTATCCTCCATGGTAAATTTCTTTTATTTTGTCTATACCAATTGATAATTAATAGGTTAAAATCATTCATTCGTAGATTTTTTGATATTTTTTTAATAAAATGTAAAGATATATTATTTCTATGACTTAAATTTGTAACTGAAAATCAAAACATTAAAGATTATGACAAAGGCTGATATTATCGCAAAAATCTCTGACGAAACTGGATTAGAGAGATTAGAAGTTCAAAAAACGGTTGAAGCGTTTATGACAACATTGAAAGATTCAATGGCAACTGGTGAAAACGTTTACTTGCGTGGTTTCGGAAGTTTCGTAGTGAAAGAAAGAGCAGAAAAAACTGGTCGTAACATTTCTAAAAATGAGACAATCATCATTCCTGCACATAACATTCCTTCTTTTAAACCTGCAAAAGTGTTTGTAGAAGAAGTGAAAAGCAAAGTGAAAGTGAAAAAATAATTTTTTTCTTATGCATATTGTATGCAGTTCAAACTAAAATTATATCTTTGCACTCCTGTCTGATGGCAGGAGTGTATTTTTTTAATACAGTTCCTAAGAAAAAGATTGTTTAATATTTAATATATATATAGTTATGCCAAGCGGAAAAAAAAGAAAAAGACATAAAATGGCTACGCACAAGCGTAAAAAAAGACTTAGAAAAAACCGTCACAAAAAGAAAAAATAAATTTCTTTTGTAATTCGTTGGATAACTTAGTAGGTTCGCTTGCTAAGTTATTCTATTTTTAACTCTTTAATATAAGCTTTCGTGAGTTTAGAATTAGTAGTCGATTCTCGGTCAACCGGGATATGGCTTGCGTTGTTGCGTGATGGAAAGCTTATTGAATTGCATGAAGAACAAGGGAATACAGAATTTGCAGTAGGAGATGTTTATCTCGGTAAAGTACGCAAAACTGTACCAAGTCTTAATGCAGCTTTTGTGGATGTAGGGTACGAAAAAGATGCTTTTTTACATTATCTCGACCTAGGACCACAGTTCAATTCGCTGAATAAGTTCACCAAAGATACGTTGCACGGCAAGCAAAATGTAGCCGACCTACAATACTTTAAATTAGAGTCTGACATTCCTAAAGAAGGTCAAATGGAAGATGTACTTTCTTCCTCTCAATCTATTTTAGTACAAGTTGCTAAAGAACCAATCTCCTCTAAAGGACCTCGTTTAAGTGCTGAAATAACCTTAGCTGGTAGATATATCGTTTTGGTTCCTTTTTCGGATAAAATTTCTATTTCTCAAAAAATTAGAGATGCTAAAGAAAGAGATAGACTAAAAAAAATCCTTAACGAAATTAAACCCAAAAATTTTGGTGTTATTATTCGTACGGTTGCTGAGGATAAAAAAGTAGAACAAATTCATACCGATCTTAACAATTTGTTAGAGAAATGGAAGAATATGTTTGCTGCGCTTAAAACTGCAACCCCTCCTAAAAAAGTGTTAGGAGAAATAGACAAAACAGCTTCTATTCTTCGTGATTTATTAAATGGTGATTTTTCAAATATTCATGTAAACAATGAAGCGCTTTCGGAAGAAATTCGTGGTTATGTTGCTGGAATTGCCCCAGGAAGAGAGAAAATTGTAAAACACTACGATGGTAAAATTGATGTTTTTGAACGTTTTGGAATATCTAAACAAATAAAAACACTTTTCGGTAAAAAAGTTCCTTTACCAAGTGGTGGCTATCTGATTATAGAACATACCGAAGCTATGCACGTAATTGATGTGAATAGTGGAAACCGTAAAGGCTCGGAAGGACAAGAATTAAATGCGCTTGCAACTAATGTTGAAGCTGCTGAAGAGATTGCTCGTGTATTACAATTACGTGATATGGGGGGAATTGTTGCTGTCGATTTTATTGATATGCATGAACGTGAAAACAACAAAATTCTTTTTGAAAAATTAAAAGAATTTATGAAAAATGATCGTGCAAAACATAACCTAATACCTCCTTCCAAATTCGGGGTTATTGAAATTACAAGACAACGCGTTCGTCCGGAAACAGAAATTAAAACAAATGAAACTTGTCCTACTTGTAACGGGACAGGGGAAGTGCAAGCAAGTATTTTGCTAGCAGAAGAAATTGAGAATAATTTAAATTACTTAGTTACGGATAAAAAAGAAACTAAAGTTACTTTAATTGTTCACCCATACTTAGAAGCTTATTTCAAATGCGGTATTATATCCCGTCAGTGGAAATGGTTTTTTAAATACAAAAAATGGATTGCTGTTCGCGGAGTTGTTGCGAATCATTTAATGCAATACTCTTTTGTGAACGCTAATAACGATACTATAGCACTCTGATATGACATCAGAGTGCAAGTACTCGCTTCAAGAAGCTATTTTGAAAATGGAGTCTTGGTGTGCTTATCAAGATAGATGTACCTTTGAAGTTGAACAAAAACTTTCCTCTTGGTACATAACTTCAGAAAATCAAGAAATTATATTAAATCATCTTCGTAAAACTCGATTCTTAGATGATAACAGATTCGTTGAATCGTTTGTTTCTGGGAAGTTTAAAATAAAACATTGGGGGCGGATTAAAATTAAACACCATCTTTTTCAAAAACACATAGATAAAATTGCAATTGCTGAGGGATTAAAAGCAATCAACGAGGATGAATATTTTGCAACTTTAAAACAACTAACTCAAAAAAAGATAACAGAGAAAAAAACAAAAGAGGATATTTGGTCTTTTAAACGACGTGTCATGACTTATCTTTCTTCAAAAGGGTACGAGTCAGACTTAATCTATGAAGTAGTATCAGAAACAATTAAATGAATGTTATTTTTTTTATGAATACACCTATTCTTATAAAATAAATTCCTTTTTCAAAATTCTCTATGTTGATTTGCGTTTTATCGCTGATCCATTTTTCTTGAAGTACAATTCCATTTAGGGATAAAATCTCTACTTTTATTGCCTCCTTAATGTTGGTTTCGATGGTTAATTCTGTGGAAACAGGGTTAGGAAAAATGGAAAGTGTTAAAGTGTTTTTGAGTTCTTCTATTTCAACAATTGTGTGTTCGGTTGGATCTATAGATCCACTTGGGAATTGATCATATGGGCCAATTTTTAGTAGGGAAACATTGGAACCTCCTTTGCCACCATAAACATTAAAGCCTACAGAGAGGGCACCTCCATCTGAAGTTGAGATTAATTGATTACAATGATCGTCACCATGGTTAGATGGATTTACACATTTGGGATACCAAGTCAAATCATTTTTATACCTACAGATTTGTAAATCTTCTCCGCCCGAATAAGTTGGTATAATCGAATTATTAGTTGGTTGCATCGAAAGATAATGATACTTAGAACTACCATACTGAACAATTTGTGAATAATAATTACTTCCACTCTGTGGAATGTAGTTTTCATTGTAATTAAATCCTAACGAATCACTTGTCATGTTGTAATAGACTTTGTCACTTGTAATATTCATTTGTGCATATCCAACTGCCCTAATAAAACTTGAGTCAGCATACACATCGGTGATGTAATAATTTGATTTTTTATTTCCATAGGTTTTTAACCATTGAATATCACCTGTTTGATTTATAGAAAGTAATAATCCTTTTTGTTTAGTTGAATCCGTATCATAATATTCTCCACCTATAATAATGTGATTTAAATCAATCATACTAATAGATTTAGCAATGTCTACGCCAGAACTTCCAATCGTTTTTGTCCAAATAATTTCTCCCTTTTTTGATATTCGTGTAATAAAAATATCTTCTATTTCTGTTGGATTAGATGTCGTTTGACCTACTAAGATAAAACTTGTATCTGGTAACATTAGTGCATCGTGTAAGATTTCGTTACTACTTCCTCCAAATGTTTTCTCCCATATCAAGACTCCATCTGTATCGGTTTTAAAGAAATAAAAATCAAATAATCCATTACTAAATGAACTTGAAAATCCAGCTACGTATATCCCATCGTTTGGTATGTGAAAAATTCGTTTACCTATATCACTTGCTTGTCCTCCATAGGCTTTAGACCATAAATAGGTTCCTCCTGTGTCAAGATGCATTACAAAAGCTTGACTTGGAGCGTTTTCAAAACTACTAGAACTCCCAGTAACATAATAACTACTGTCTTTTTTAGATTGAAAAACACCTTCTCCATAATCATATCCATTTCCTGTGTAAATGGAATTGAAATGATTTTGAGCATACATTGTAATTTGTATACTCGAGATTACTAAAATTAAAATACTTTTTAAAGTTGACATTGTAACTTAAATTGAAAGGATCTTCCTTTACCATATGCCCTAAAGCTATCGAAAAGATTATCTGTCCCTAAACTGAATGAATATTTTTTTATTGGAATAACAATGTACATTCCTGTACGTAGGTTGTTTGTAATGCCATAATTCTCTTGTATTCCTAAAATAAAATTTTTCATCAGATGAACTTGAATTCCTCCATAAATAAAAGGTATATAGGAAAGGCTCGGATATATTCTAATGCCAAATATGGATTGATACCGTTTGATACTTTCAAGTGTGTTAATTTTTGAAACTTGAAAATATCCCAATAATGGAGTAAATCGAATTTTGTTACTTGAATAGATGGTTAGTTTTTCTAATTGTTGATTTGTCGTTTGTTTTGTTCCTAATAGACTGGTTAAATCATTTACGCTGAATCCTTGAAAATGATAATTTGTGTCTACAGAATAATAGTGTGCGTCATTTGAAAGTATTCCTATTCCAAAATTTTTAGCTATAATATGTATTTGAATAGTATTGTCTGTAAAGGAGGTAATTGGAATTCTTAAATCAACATCTATTCCGATGCCGTAATTTGATTTTGTTGAATTTGCAATATACGATGTACTAGAACCCGTTAAGTCTAACAAGGCTAATGAACTACTGTCATTTACATAAACAGCGCCAAAGTTTAACGTGCTACTGATATAATTTTGAAGTCTAAATAAATTGATGGAAAAATTATTTTTTGTTTTTTTTTGAATAAATCCGATTCCAAATTTCATATAGCTGATTGATTGAAGCGAGCTAGGGTTAAGTTGTAAAGATTTTCCTAAAAAAGGAGCATTACCTTCGAATATTAAACCAAATAAATCATTGGTGTAATGACATGAATTGATTGTATTTACGGATGTTTTTAAGATTACCCCCCAGTTTTTGGATGGTAATAGCGTTAAATTTCGGTATTCTAATTCTACATTTCCTTCTAATCCAAGGGTATTAGTTGTTGGAAGTTTAGCACGACTATTTTCAATTTCTGAAGCACTAATGTTACCACCAGTGAGCAATTTATTAGTAAAACTGTTTGTGAGTGAGGAACTGTATATTTCTCCCTTACCCTGTATAATAAATTCCTGAATGTATAGATTGGTATCCAAGAATACAGGCAGGGTAGATTGACTTTCAAAATGATGAATAATGCTCAAAAATAATAAGACTGTAATATATTTCATTAATAAGTCATTTTGGTAGTAAAATCTCCACTTAATTGAAAGTTCAATTCACCATTGTAAGGTATTTCGTAATTATTTGTAAGAGAATTAAATACGACTTTTATTATAACTTTTTTTATTAAATTTGAGTTAACAAAAAAAGAAGTAGATGGGGTTAAATATATCGAAGAAAGTTTACTTTCTAAGTTTAAATTAGATTTCCCTTGAATAGGAGAGGTACCTTCTAATGTTTCAATGATTTTATTTTTCTCATTTAAGAAATAAAGGGTCACTTTAAAATCTATCGGAAAACTATTTTCTGTTTGTAATTTGATTTTTCCAGATTCTAAAAGTTGGTTTTTATTTAAGCTTGTTAAGTCTAACGAAAATGTATCTTGTATTGTTAAGTTTTTTGCGTTAAAAGAAAGTGGTAGAATAGTTTTTAACCCAAGTGAAATTTCACTTTCTGGATAAAACTCATCCCATCCACCATTTAAATTACCATATGGATTTAATTCAAAACTGTAATTTACTTTATATTGGTCACCGAAATTTTGAATAAATGTTGTTAAATTACTATTGCTCTCATTAAAAATAAATTTTTTAGTAGAAGAAATAAGATTTGTTACATTTCCTTGTGCAGGTGCAATAAAGAAAGGATTGTTTATCTGAACATTTTGAAAAATTACAGAAGACGAATTACTCGTTCTATAAGAACTTAAGTTCGAAATAACTCCCTTAGCCATTAGTTTACAACTGTTTTTAATTGTTAAATCAATTTCCGCTTTTGAAAAATCGAGTGTTCCTTGTGTGATATTCGTAAAACTTTTTACCGGAACTTCATAACTTGAATTTATGTGAAGATTTCCAAAATATCCTTGAGCGTAATCAATTTGTATATCAGATATTTTAATATCCATGCTTGTAATATCTTTATTTGAAACCTTGGTTATCGTGCCCTCTGGATCTAACTGTGTATCAAAATTGGTAACTATAGTGTTGAACTTAGAATTGTCAACTCCACGCAAATCGATAGTATAACCACTCAAATCGATGCTGCTTGTTACGGTAGATGGGTTAGTTGTACTACCTTTTTCAGCAACTAATATTTGTTTTACATTAATTCCATTCTTGGTAAAGCTTGGAATTTCTATAGTATAATAGGTTTTAGTGGTTAAAGGGTTTTTTATTTTGATTTCAATCTTACCTTTTTTTACCTGAATAACCTTTAATTGAGCATCACCAATATTTATTTCATTTTCTACATTTGGTTGGGAAAGAATGGTGCCTGGATTAATATTTAAAGAAGGAAAATTGATTGATAATGCAGAACTTATAGTAGTATCTGGTATTTTCAAATATTCTGATAAATTAACACGATACAAAGTTTTTTCATAAACTAATTTACACCCACTACTATCGTTGACTAACAACGTGTCTCCAGAAATATTTTTTAAACTTAATTGGTCTTTGATAATTGGAAAACTCCATTTACTTGTCCAACTTGTATTCTCTTTCCTGCAGGAAATAATTCCTGTAAATATGAGTAAGAAAAACAAGTATTTTTTTATCATCCAATTAGTTCAATTATAGAATGTTTTAAATATTAATCTTTTTTGTCTTTGATTTACTAATCATCCATTTTAGCAATTTTATATGCCTTATGGTTTTATTTTTAAATCTGAAATTTATAATTTTTTCATATGTAGATTAAAGTTTAAACTCGTTCTAAAATCACGGCATAACCTTGTCCAACGCCAATACACATAGTAGCTAACGCATATCGTTTCTGACTTCTAACTAATTCATTTGCTGCAGTAAGTATTATACGAGCTCCTGACATTCCAAGTGGGTGCCCCAAAGCAATTGCACCTCCATTTGGGTTTATTCTTGGATCGTTATCTGCTAATCCAAGCGATCGTGAACAGGATAATACTTGCGCTGCAAATGCTTCGTTCATTTCAATTACGTCCATTTGATCCAAAGTCAACCCAGAACGCTTTAATATTTTTTCAGTTGCTAAAACTGGTCCAATCCCCATGATACGAGGTTCAACACCTGCAACTGCACCACCTACTATGCGGACAATTGGTGTTAAGTTATTGTTTTTTAAACCTAATTCCGAAGCTAACAATAAAGCTGCTGCTCCATCGTTTAATCCTGAAGCATTTCCTGCAGTAACTGTTCCTTCTTTCGTAAAAGCAGGACGAAGTTTACCTAAAGTAGCTAAAGTTGTTTCAGGTCGAATAAATTCGTCTTGATGGAAAACGATTGGATCTTTTCTTTTTTGAGGAATCGAAATTGGAATGATTTCTTGTGCAAAAATACCATTCATCTGAGCTTTAGTTGCTTTTTGTTGTGACCAAGCTGCAAATTGATCTTGGTCATCACGAGAAATCAAATATTTAACAGCTAAATTCTCAGCCGTCATTCCCATACTGTCGACACCGTATAGTTCTTCCAATCGTGGATTGATAAAACGCCATCCAAAGGAAGAATCATACATTTGTGCATCTCTTCCAAAAGCAGTTGATGTCTTTGATATAACCCATGGGCCACGTGTCATATGTTCTACACCTCCAGAAATATAAATGTCTCCAGCATTATCTTTAATAGCTCTTGCTGCGTTAATTGTTGCGGCCATTCCAGATGCGCAAAGTCGATTGACCGTTTCTCCTCCAGCTTGAATTGGTATTCCAGCTAATAAAGACGACATACGTGCAACATTACGATTATCCTCACCTGCCTGATTAGCACATCCTAAAATAACATCTTCTATCTGATTGGTATCTAAGGTAGGGTTTTTTTCTATTAACGCTTTAAGTACATCAGCTCCTAAATCATCTGCACGATAATTTGATAAGGTACCACCGAAATTTCCAATCGCACTTCTAACTCCGTTTACTAAAAAGACTTCTTTTGACATATAGATCAGTTTTATTTTTCAAAGATAATAAACACTTTGAGAATGAATAAACAAAAAAATAGTAAAGAATTCACTTAAAGTAAATCCTATTTTATTATAATTATTTTTAACTTCATTGCCTATTCAATATTACCTAAATGAAAAAAACACTCTTATTTAGTCTACTATCTTTATTAGTAGGAAATTACTTTGCGCAAGTGGAAACACTTTCATTAAAAGAAAAAGCATTCAAAGATTCAATTGCTCAAATTAATGAAGCTGCAAATGCAAGTGCGGAGGGAAAAGAAGCGTATAATCGCGGAATTAGTCTCTTCAGTGAAAAGAAAACCTTGGATGCTATTAAAGAATTTGAAAAAGCAATTGTTTCTGATCCGAAATTCTTAGCAGCTTACTTTAATAAAGGTGTTGCTGAAAATGAATTAGGTATGTATTTAGCTTCTGCTTCTACATTAAATAAGTTGATCTCAATCGATTCAACTTATAATAAAGCATATTTTCAAAGAGCCAGAGCTTTTCAGGGATTAAATGAATTTGATGCTGCAGAAAAAAACTATGAAAAAGCACTCGTTTTTGATCCAAACAATGTGAAAGTAATCTATAATTACGGAGTACTCCGTTTTATGCAAAAAGAATACAAAGATGCTATCATTAAATTTTCAAAATGCATACAGATTGATCCAACTTCTGCCTATTATTACAACGATAGAGGTAGTTGCTATCGTATGTTAGGGGATTTGCCAAAAGCTTTAGTAGAATACGAGGAGGCAACTAAACGAAATTCAAATCTTGCTTTTGTTTACAATAATATTGGAACTACGAAGAAAAAAATGAAGGATTACCCTGGTGCTATTCTTGCATTTAATAAAGCGATTTCAGTAGATTCTAAATTTCATATGGCATACGTAAATAGGGGGGCAACTTATTTTACACAAGGAAAAAATAACGAAGCCGAAAAAGATTTTAACCAAGCAATTCAAATTGCTCCTAATTATTCACCTGCTTATGCAAATTTAGCCTCTATTTTAATTGCGAAAAAAGATTTTCAAAAAGCGCTTGAAAATGCGGATATTGCAATAAGTATTGATAAATATAATAGTACTGCATACTTGAATCGAGGTATTGCTAAGGAAATGCTTAGAGACATGAAAGGAGCTTGTGAAGATTGGTTCAAAGCGAAAGAACTTGGCGTTGAACTTGGAAAAAACTATTTTACTACTAATTGCAATAATTGATTTACCATGAAATTTTTATTTAAATTATTTATAGTGTTAAGTTTTCATTTTGGACTAAAAGCTCAAAATGTTGATTTTAAGTCGTCTAATTTCAAAACAGATAAAGAAGGCTTCAAAAAGGCCGAAGCTGCAATAGAACAAGGGAATGTTTATTTCGATAAGGGTACTAAATTGCTTTTTGAAGTAAAAGATGTAAAAGGAAATTTTCATTTTGCACTTAAAAGTTACGAAATAGCCCAAGCTTTTAATCCTTCGAATGCATTATTGAACTTTAAAATTGGAGCTTGTTATTTTAACAATTTAAATTATGATAAAGCCCTAACTTTTTTATTAAAGGCAAAAGAATTGGATCCAAATTGCGACCCTTTTTTAAATTATTACTTAGGAAGAATGTCTCAATTAGAAGGTAAATTAGAGGAAGCTTTAAGTTATTACACTAAGTTTACTGTAGAATATAAAAAAGCAACTGAATTCACAAAGTTTATCGATCAACGCAAAAAGGAATGTGAAAACGCTAAGAAGTTAATGACTTCACCGCTTCGTGTTTGGGTGGATAATGTGCCTGAATTAAATTCAGATAAAGACGATATTACTCCAACAATTTCCGTGGATGGTGGAGATATGCTTTTCTCTTCAAAAAGAAAAAATGAACATCTGATGGATTCGATTGGTGAGTATGATTTTGAAATTTATTCTTCCACAATGGAAAAGGGAAATTGGTCTGCTCCAAAGAAATTAATAGGTGACATCAATACAAATGTTGATGATGTTGTAAATACAATAAGTTATGATGGTACTATGTTATTAATGCATCGTTCAGTAAACAATCAATCGGATATTTTTGAATCAAAATTACTTGGTGCCAATTGGTCAACACCAGAAAAAATGAATGCTAATATTTCAAATCCGAAATACAACGATCGTTTTGCTTGTTACAATCACACTGGTTACAAGATTTATTTCATAAGAGATAACGAAGAGGCTGAAAATGGTTATCAAGCAGTTTATTCTGGTATGGAAAGTAAATTAAGAAGAGATTATGCTACAACTACATTTTTAGATGTGTTAAACTCAAAATTTAATGAGGGTCCAATGTATATTACGATTAAAGGAGATGTTTTATATCTTGCTTCCCAAGGACATGGTTCAATGGGAGGATATGATATTTTCATTTCAAAATTTGTTCAAGGACAATGGACTGCACCAGTAAATCTTGGATATCCTATAAATTCTCCATACGATGATTTCTTCTATTCACCAACTGTAAATGGCAAGTTTGCATACATAACTTCTAATCGTCCAGGTGGGGCTGGAGGGTATGACATATATAAAGTAACGTACTGGGGAGCAGATAAAACTCCGATTGTTTCAACAGAAGATTTTTTAATTTCTTCTGTACTTCAACCGGTAAATGACAATGCAATTGAATCGAAAGTGGATGTAACAAGAAAGTTTTTAACAGTTTTTAAAGGAAACACAATTGATTTATTAAATTCTCAACCTGTAGGTGCAACAATTGAAATTACAGATAACGCTACTGGAAAAGTGATTGAAACTTTCAAGTCAAATAGTGCAACTGGTAAATTCATTATTACTTTGCCTTCAGGTAAGAATTATGGAATTGCAGTAAAAGCAGAAAACTACCTATTCCATTCTGAAAACTTTGACTTGCCAGATGG
Organism: Flavobacteriia bacterium; assembly: GCA_947455515.1. Taxonomy (GTDB): domain Bacteria; phylum Bacteroidota; class Bacteroidia; order Flavobacteriales_D; family Crocinitomicaceae; genus CANHVK01. Next base: position 30,210 of record CANGOF010000012.1, on the reverse strand, counting down.
TGGGGAGGATAATATAGTCTCTAAAACAATACAATTAAAAAATGTAGCTGTTGGTAATACGATTACATTAACTAACATATTCTTTGATCTCGGTAAAGCAACCCTAAGAATGGAATCCAATGCGGAATTAGACCGTTTGGTGAAATTGTTGAATGATGCTCCAAAATTAAAAATTGAAATTGCTGGACATACAGATAATACTGGCTCTGCAGCTATGAATGAAAATCTATCTCAACAACGTGCAATTGCTGTAGTTGCCTACCTACTTTCAAAAGGAATAAATTCAACAAGATTGACAGCTAAAGGCTATGGCTCTAAAAGACCAATTGCTTCAAATGAAACAGAGGTTGGAAGACAACAAAACCGACGTACCGAATTTAAAATCACATCCAATTCATAACGTACAGACGCGATACTTAGCTTATTTAATAATACTTTTATTCTATAAACAAAAAAATCCTGAGCATTGCTCAGGATTTTTTTGTTTCCTCCAACTGAGCAAGCTCAGTTAAATCATCTTTAAATTAATTATTCTTACCATTAGCAATCTCCATAAACTCTTCATAAGAAACAAGTTTATCCGACATTTTAACTGTAGTCTTAAAGTATTCCGTTAATTTTGTTTCTGCTAACATATCATATACACGAGCAGATTCTTCTTTGTTTGTAAGTACTTGGATTGCAGATGTAGTCAATTCTTTATCCTCAGGTGCTGGAATTCCATATTGTGCATATTGGTTTACCAATAACATTTTCGTGAATTCTAAAGCCTCTTTTTGGTCTACTTTGATATCGTTTGCTTTGAAAATATGGCCTTGGATCAATTGCCATTTCATGCTTTTTTCGTAGCCGTCAAATTGGGCTTCAATCTCCTCTATTGATATTTTTTTCTCATTAGAAGCTTGTATCCATCTTTTTAGGAAATCACTTGGTAAATCAATACTTGTTTTTTCAATCAAATGCTCATAAACCTCTCTTGTTAATAAACGATCAGAATCTTGAGAAAACATTTTATCTAAGTCTTCTTTTACTCTATCTTTTAAGTCTTTCTCAGAGGTAACAATTCCTTCACCGAATAATTTGTCAAACAATTCTTGATTCAAGTCAGCTAATTCCATATGACGAATCTCTGTAATTTTCATTTCAAATTTATCTGATATTGAAGTTAATTCTTCTTCTTTTAAACCTAACATAGCTGCAGTGTCCTTACCGCCTTTAGATACGTCCGCAGGATTTACTGTTAAAGTATCACCTACTTTTTTACCTGTAAGTTCTTTTTTCGCTTTTGCATTTTCAACAAACTCCATGGAAATTGTAGAAGAGTGTATAACGCCTTGTTCTTTAACAGAACCGTCAGCATTCAATTCTGTAAATTGAGCCATAACCATGTCTGTAGATCCTACAGCATCTGAAGCAACTAATTTTCCATAACGTCTACGTAAATCGTCAACTTGTTGATCAATTAATTTAGCATCAACATTTACTTTAATGTAATTAAAAGACTCTTTTAATATGCTATCGATTTTAATTGTTGGTGCTAATCCTATTTCAAAAGCAAATTCAAAATCAGATGGGTTGTTAAAATCACCTTTTACCTCTTCCTTTTCATATGGAATAGGATTTCCTAAAATCTCTACTTTATTATTAGTGAAAAAAGTAGTTAATGCATTACTAACTGCTTTGTTAACTTCTTCAATTAATATACCTTTTCCATATTGTTTTTTAATTAATGCTAACGGAACATGTCCTGGTCTAAAACCTGGATTTTTTGCTTGTTTTCGAGTTTTCTCTAAGGCATTTGAAACTTGTGTTTCATAATCTAAAGGTGCGATACTAACACGTAAAATGGCACTTGTTGCATTTAAATCTTCGCGAACTACATTCATCTTTTTGACTTTAATTAATGGTAAACAAAAAATGGCATAAGAACACTTATACCATTTCATTCAATTTTTAGTGCGGATAGAGGGACTCGAACCCACACGCCTCGCGGCACCAGATCCTAAGTCTGGCATGTCTACCAATTTCACCATATCCGCATATTGTCTAATTACTCGACTGTAATTAATCCGTTTTTAGCTTTCGGAGTACAAATGTACATCTTTTTTTATTATTCAAAAACTTTTCCAAAAAAAACATTTCTCAATTACAAGAAATATTCAATTTTACTGCAACTTTCTACTATATACTTTTTACTCTTAACTTTGCCATTTTTTAATTATTCGACTAGTGATAAAGCAACTTAGTAGGATTAGTTACGTCGTTACTTATATATAATATTAAACCATATCATGAATTTCAATTCTTTTATTAAAAATTTTCTTATAATTATTTTGTCAATTTTCACTATTAATGCTTTCGCGGGTAATATTTATGTGAACAATTCCGGAGCCATGGATGGTTCTGAAATTTATTGTACAAATTCTGGTAACGATGTTGGAAATTTATCTTCTGCTTCTGCACCGTTTGCTACACTTAAATACGCTCTTTCTAAAGCAAATAGTGGGGATGTGATTTATGTGGATGCAGGGGACTACAAAGAAAAAGCGTTAACAATTTCTAAGTCCAATATTACGATTATAGGCGCAGGTCCATTGGTGACTAAATTCCATCCTGCTTCACCTGGTATCTCTGGTGTTTATTTTATGAAAATTATAGGAGCTAGTGCCGGGACTACAATTGATAATATTAAGATTAGCAACCTATATATTTATGGCTATAATAATGTTACCTCAGGAGAAGGGGAGGCGTTAACAATGGGTAATGTTAAAAATTTACTTTTTGATCACTGTGTTTTTGGTAAAAGTGCCGGTGGATCCGGTGAAGCGGTTATTGAAGTGCAGTCGAATTCTAACAACGTTCTTTTTAATCATATTGGATTTATTTGCCAAACACAAGGTACTGCAGGGGGAGGTGTTGAAATTGGAAGTTCCAACATTGATGTTACTATTGACAGTTCAAGTATCAGCTTTAACAACCGATCTGGTGGTATGAGTTGGACTCGTGGAGCTGGAGTATACATGCACGGAGATGCAACTGTATCTGTAAAAATTAAGAACACAACCATAGCGAATAATATTGCGCAAATTGGAGGGGGGATTTATGTAAGTGGTGGAATTCTTACTATGGATAATTGCTGTATTACTGGAAATTCTGCAATAACCAATTCAGCTGATTTTGGAGGTGGCGTTACATTAACTGGTACTTCAGGGCTTTGTACCTTTACAAATTGCGATTTTTCATCCAATTCAATTCCTGCTTCTAAAGGTGGAGGGATTGCTGCGTATTCTTTAAATGCAAAAATTGATTTAGCATTAGTATCATGTACATTTAATGGAAACACGGCTTCTGCGAATTCAGGTACGGACTTGTATACGAAACAGGTTTTTGGCAAAGTGGTCACAGTAACTGCTTCAAATTGTACATTTAGTAGTGCCTCAACAGCAATTAACAATACATCAGGTACTATTACATTAACAAATTGTGGTACGTATACTTCTTCAGGTACCATTGGAGGAGATCTTTTAAATAGAACAACGGTAACTAAAACAAATTGTCCATCCACTGCTGGAATATGTGGAGAACCTTGTGATGTGATCGATTCCATTGGAGGGAAGAAAAAGATTTGTAATGCAAAAACTACGCTTACTGTTTATGGTAATCCGAAAGCAACTTTTTATTGGTTTTCAACTTCAAATGCTACTGTTCCGTTTCATGTCGGAAAAACATACACAACTTCACTTTTGTCAACCGATACTACTTTTTACGTAAATTCATCTTTAAGCGGTGCTTCATGTTATAGTACGGTAACAGTAACCCAAGATTGTAAATGCGATACAAAAATCACAAAGGACACAACAATATGTATAGGTACAATTTTTCAATTAAAAGCATGGACAGATAGTACGAAAAAAATTGCGTCTACTCCAAATATTACTAATCCTTGGGTGTCTTCAGTACCTTTAGTTGCTAGTGTAACGAATACCGGTTTACTCACGGGGTTAAAAGCAGGCAAAACAGTTATTACCTACACCGATAATAATAACTGTGTGAAAAAGGATACAATCACAGTTTTGGATAAACCGATTGCTGGCGTTGCAACCCCAGATGAGGATACGATTTGTAATAATACTTCAACGCAAATTAAATTAACTGGATATAGTGGTACTATTCAATGGCAAAATTCTCTAGATGGTGTTACAAAATGGAAAGATATTGTCGGAGCGAAGATAACACCTTATTCAACACCGATATTAACAACCGGAACTTACTATTATAGAGCATTAGTGTCAAATACAATATGTGGTCAGCTGGACTCTAGTAATGTAGTAACGATAACAGTTAGTCCTACTTCTGTTGCTGGAATACCGAAAGCTACTCCGGATACGATTTGTGCTGGAAAAAGCGCTTTATTAACTCTGACAGGAAATCAAGGGAAGATACAATGGCAGGAATCAGCAGATGGTTCGAATGGTTGGATAAATATTGTAGGGGCAACTGGTGATACAACAAAGAGTTGTACCACTGCTAAATTATTTAGTACTATGTATTACAGAGCGATGGTGAAAAGTGGTGCTTGCCCTTCCGTACAATCAAGTGTAATTAAAGTGATAGTTAACCCTATTTTAAGAGATAGTATCGATATTAAATCGGATCAAACTGAAACTTTGTTAAGAAAACAATTCTCCAAAATTACTGTTTGTCCAGATACGAAAGTAACATATACTGCTTCGACGTTTAACATAGGGTGTGGTGTGGTTACATACCAATGGAAAAATGGAGCAACTAACATTGTTGGAGCAACAAAAAATACCTATGCAACCATCGCTAAAGATTTTGATTCAATCTATTGTGTTATTTCAGTAGCAGGTAATTGTTGTCTATTAAATTCCTCCGTTGAATCTGATACGATTCTGTCCAATGTGATAAAAAATAATTTAGTTGTTAAAGAATGTAAAGCGCCCTCTGCTTGTGGTGTTTGTGATGGGGAAATTTGTGTGGAAGGTTCAGGGAGTGGTGATGTTTCTTGGTCCGGTCCATCAAGTGGTACACATACTTCAGTTACCTTAACAATTCCAGGAAAAGAGAAGATTACAGGTTTATGTAAAGGTTCCTATACGATTACTTTTACTAATGGGAGTTGTATTTTCCCTAAAGTAGTTACACTTACTGACCCGAATGCTCCTGAAGACCCTATCATTACTTATACTAATGATTCAATTTGTGAAGGAGGTAGTATTACCCTTACAGCTACTGGTGTTACTCCTTCAGGAACGTTAACCTATATTTGGTATAAAGATGGGGTGGTTATTCCTGGTCAAACGACAGATAAATTAATTGTAAATGCAATTTTGAGTGTACCGGGTAAAAACGAATCGCATAAATATGCTGTTAAAGCAAATGATAATGGATGTACTTCGAATGCTGATTCTGTTATAATAACATTTGTAGCTACACCTTCAATACCTACCATAGTGTCTAAAACGCAAACTTTTTGTAAATCAGATAAAAAAACCATAAATGATTTAACTAAGTTAATTACGAATAAATCGGATAGTATTATCTGGTTTAATCAATTAGTAGGTGGAACAATGTTCACTAATAATGACTTGTTGAAATCACTTTCGTATTATGCGGAACAATCCAATGGTATTTGCGCAAGTAGTAGTCGTTTAAAAGTAGATGTGACAATTATTGATGTTCAGGCTCCTACCTTACCTGGAGTTGTAATTCAACCTTCTTGTGATACACTTACAGGTTCGGTAAACATTGATTTACCTTCTGCAGATATTTGGGATATTATTGCGACTCCCGTTGTTGGTTTTCCAACTACAATCAAAACAGGAAATTTAACCATCGTTCCTTTTACATTTAGATTTAAAGGATTGAAACCAGGTACTTATACTTTTGTATGTAAAGACATAAATGGTTGTTCATCTCCATCAACCACTTCTGTTACAATAAACCCTGAATTACCTGTACCTAACAAACCTGTAATCGATATAAAATCAATTTATTGCGCCTCTAATTCAAACTATTTGACAGATGTAAAATTCAACCCTAAAGCAACAGGAACAATTAAGTATTATGATGCTGCGGGAATTGTAATCGCTTCACCTGCTACAACTAAGATTCTGCCGAATACCCACTACCAATTTTCTTTTTTCAATGGAACTTGTGAAAGCAAAAAATTAGATACCATCATCGCTTTGAATATTGGACCTAAATTAAAAACCTTAGATTTAACGAATAAAGTGTTTTGTGCAAGTGATAAACCGACATTTAATTCATTGATAAGTAATTTTACAGGATTAAACAAAGGAGATTCTGTTTTCTTTTCATCCATTAAATCTGGTAATTCATTTATTCCAAATACAACAATTATTGGTGCAGCAGATTCTTTAGTACATAAGATTTATTATTCTATAAAAGACTCAAATACTTGTTTAAATTTAGTTTTTGACTCTTTGACCTACAAAATAAATTTAGGTCCAACAGATTTACTATTGAAAAATGGGGTAGTATCTTTTTGCGCAAAAAATAATCCTACAGTCGCTAACCTTTCTTCAACAAAAGTAAGTGGAGCTGGAACTTTGAAATGGTATTTGTTCAACGGAACATTGTTGCAGAATACTACTCCGCTATCTACTGGAAATTACTACGGAACTTTGACCAATAATAAAGGGTGCGAAAGCATAACGACTAAACCTCTAATTGTTATGATTGTTTCTTTAGGAGAAACTAAATTAGATCCAACAAACAAATATACGTTCTGCAAGGGCGATAAAAAGCTTATCAGTGATTTACCAACCGATCCATATTCTAAAGTAGATATTGTTTGGTTCAATCAAAATAAAGTAATGCAGTTGCCTTCTACTACTTTAATTCCGGGCACATATTTTGCTGCTGAAATGAAGGATAGTTGTGTGAGTGATATGATGCAAGAAGTTCAAGTTGTTTTCTTAGAACCAATGATTTCATTGAGTCCAGAAAAACTGCCAACGTGTGAGCTTGGATTTGGAATGATAAAAGTAATAGGCGCTAATTCATCGTTTAAATACCAATGGTTTAAAGATGGGGGAGTAATGATTGAAAATGGTTCTTCCATTGCTGGTTTGTTAGATGATACAACAATCAAATACATGGTTAAAGTTACAGATACATTAGGTTGCACTGTTACAAATACATATTCGTTTGACGAATGTGAGCCAGCTAAACCACCGCACATTTTTACACCAGATGGAAATGGTAAAAATGATAAATTTATTTTAAATTATGCGACTAAATATCCTAAATGTAAGTTGCTTATTTACAACCGTTGGGGATCACTTGTGTATGAAAGTTTAATTCCATATACTGATTCTTGGGACGGAAAAGCAAATGTTGGGAGTGCCTTAGGGGATGGTTTGTTGCCAGCTGCGACCTATTTTTATTTGATAGATAAAGGCGATGGATCTGAAGTTGAGTCCGGTTTTGTTGAATTAGCAAAATAGTCAAATTTAAACTTTCTAATTGTTTTAATTTTTGAATGTCATTATTCATGTAATTACAGATTAAAAATTTTGTAATTCTGTAAATTATGTTATTTTTGTCACGCTTTATATTAGGTGTAGAATGTGTTTGGCAACCAAATATATATTTCTACGTCATTAAGGTTATTTATTCGTATTAAACTTTTTGTTATGAAAACGCAAATATTTTCAATCGGGGTTGTCTTGTTACTAAACATCATGATATCTTTGAGTGTAAAAGCTACCAATTATTATGTGAATTATACTTATTCAGCTTCAAATGATATTTTTTGTACAGCTGTTGGAGTTGATGCTGCTGGAAAAGGTAAGTCAGCAAGTACACCTGCGCAAACTTTGAGTTGGTTAATTAAAACTTCAGGATATGCATTTACTTCAGGGGATGTTATTTACGTTGATTATGATAATTATTTTAAAACGGATCAAGCAATCACTATTTCAACTCCAGGTTTAACAATCCAAGGCGCTGGTTCTGGAAACACAGTTTTTAATTACAATGGGCAACAAAAAAGATTTATTTCTTTAGAAGCTAATAATATAACTTTATCAGATTTTAAAATTACTGGTTACAATTATGATACACCTGGTTACGGAAAAGCGATAAATATAAAATCTAATGTAACAGGTATTAAGATTAACAATATTCAAATTAATTTGTGTAACGATGCGTTAGGAGATTATCCTGTTGAAGTTCGTTCTGGTGCGCAGGTTGATTTTTATGGAGGAGGAGGAACTTGTAACAACATGTCTGCAGCTGCTGGTGGAGGAATAAGAGTAGTTGGAGCAAGTTCAAAAGTTACTTTCAGAAGTTATTTATTTAACGGAAATTATCGTGCAAATGATGATGGTACGGCGTTAAGAGTTGATAATGGAACAGTAGATGTTTATAATTCGTTAATTGAATTGAATGAATCTGGAGATGATTTAAAAGGTATATTTTATATCCTGAATGGAAAAGTTTCCATATACGACTCTAAGTTTACAGATAATGTGTTTCATATGCAATCTGATGCTTTAAAAGGAAGTACAATTTTTATTGAAGGAGGTACTGTCAAAATCACAAGATCTATTATTCAAAATTCTGCTACTGAAGGCACTTCAACTGGTTTTGCTTTTGGTGGAGGTATTACCGTTAATAATGCCTCTGCAGTGGTTACGGTTGATTCTACTTTGTTTCAAAATAATAGTTCTAAATTTGCACATGATATTTTAGTATATAGTGGTACAGTTTCTGCATATGAATGTCGATTCAATTCAACTGCTAAGCAAGTAGGTAAAACTGCAGGTGCTACTTTCAATATTAGTCATTGTGGAACTCCTACCATATCTTTAGGTGGGTCAGGCGCTGCATTAGTTAATTTTGCTTTTACTGACAATGTCTCTCCTAGTTATATTATAAATCCACTAATCCCAGACCCAAAAGGATCATGTGGTGGCACAGGAATTAAAATATGTTCTCCAGCAACTTACACTGGATTATCAACAATTAACTGTCCTGCTACAAATACTACAATTAATGCAATTGGTTTAGGGACTTTTACTTGGTGGACAAAAGCGTCTGGAGGAACTAAGTTTCATACAGGTAATAGTTATACAACATCAAATTTATCTGCTGATACAACTATTTATTTAAAATCATCAATGGATGCGTGTGATAGTTTAGTTCCTATTAAAATTATTTCTTGTAAATCTTGCACCCCTCCAACTCCAACTTTTACAACTTCTCCTGGTGCAACATCATGTCCAAGTACAAATATTACTTATACAACGGATGCTGGTAATACTGCTTATGTATGGACTTTCCCGGGAACAATCAATGTTGATTATAAAATTATTTCGGGTGGAACTGCAACAGATAATACGGTAACAATTCAATGGTTAACGAGTGGGGCAAAAACGGTAACTGTAGGATATACAAATAGTGGATGTGCTTCTACAACTCCAGCATCAAATACTACTACGGTTAGCTCTCCAATTACTGCAACTTTTACTATAAGCCCAAGTGCAAATTCATGTGGAAATACAAATGTTACCTATACAACGCAAGGAGGAAATACCAATTATGTTTGGACTTTTCCGGGTGTTTTAGCGACTGATTACACAATTATTTCTGGAGGAACTACTTCAGATAATACCGTAACTTTACAATGGTTGACTTCGGGAAATAAAACAGTAACAGTTGGATATACGAATTCCGGTTGTACTTCAACAACTCCTGCTTCAAACACTACAAATGTTACTTTAAAACCTTCAACTCCAACAATTGGAACAATTACTCAACCTACTTGTACTTCCTCAGGATCGGTTGTGTTGAATGGTTTACCAGCAGGAACATGGACTATAACGCCTTCAACTGGAAGTCCAGTGACTAATTCAGGTACAAGCTATACTTTTACAGGTTTGGTTGCAAGTACAACATATACATTTACAGTACAAGATTCAAAAGGATGTACGTCTGATGCTTCAGTAAATGTAGTTATGAATGCTGTTCCTGGTAAGCCAACAATAACTGGTGCAGCATCTATTTGTGTTGGAAGTACAGTTCAACTAACAGGTTCTGGTACAACTCTATCTTGGGTTTCAAGTTCAAATGCAGTTGCTACAGTGTCTAATACAGGTTTAGTTTTAGGTGTTTCAGGAGGTAATGTAACTATTACGTATACAGATATCACCAATTGTACCCAAACTGCTTCAATTCAAGTTGATCCAACTGCTGTTGGAGGTACAGCAACTGCTACATCAACAAATCTTTGTACAAATACTTCAACAACGATTTCTTTATCTGGTAATACAGGAACTATCCAATGGCAGTCATCACCGGATGGTTCTACTAGTTGGACAAACATTGGAGGTGCAAATTCCTCTCCATTTACAACACCTACTTTAACTACAGGCACATATTATTATAGAGCACTCGTTACAAGTGGAGCATGTGTTGCTACTGATACAAGTAACGTAGTAACTATTAGTGTAAGTCCAACACCAGTGGCAGGAACAGCTAAAGCTACACCTGATACGATATGTGCTGGAAGTAATTCATTATTAAAACTAAATGGTAGTACAGGAACAATCCAATGGCAAGAATCTTCTAACGGAACAAATGGATGGGTAAACATAAATGGTGCAACTGGAGGAACTACCGCTAATTGTACAACTGCAAATTTAAATACTACAATGTATTACAAAGCGATACTTTCAAGTGGTGTTTGTACAAATGCCGAAAGTGGAGTAATTGCCGTAGTTGTTATACCAAAAGTTACTCCTAATGTTGTAATAACATCAAAAAATGTTTTGGCTGGTGTTAAAACAGTATGTCCAGATGATTTAGTAAAGTTTAGTTCCATTATTACTCCTGCTACTGGTATTAAAGTGGATTCTTATCAATGGAATGTAAATGGAGCTCCAATTGTAGGAAAAAATGATTCTACATATTCTAAAACATTTCCTTTTAGCAATTCGGGAGAAATATTTACATTGGATGTAGTGTTAAGTGGAAGTTGTCTTTCAGTTAATAATCTAACTTCAAATTCAATTCAAGTTATTGTTCTTGATTTAGCTTTTGTACCTTCATCTGGTTTAGATGCTTCTTGTGGTAAAAGTGATGGTACAATTATCATTAAAGGAAGAGGAAAAGGTACGGTTACTTGGAGTGGTGGAGATGTTCCAGTAGCTGGAACTTTATCTCCAAATCCTTTTACTTTAAAAAATACATCACCATATGATACATTGAAAGGATTAGGTAAGGGTATATACACGTTGACAATAACTTCAGCGAATCCAGTATGTAGCCAAACTAAAACTGTAAACATTGGTGAGTTGGGTGCACCTTTAGATCCAATTAAATTTAGTCTAAATAAAAATAGCCCTATTTGTTATGGCGATAATTTAACTTTATCTGCAGTTTTTGATCCTTCTTCACCAAATCCGGTTGACACGAAGTTCATATGGAAAAAAGATGGTGTTTTATTACCTTCTGAAGTAAGTAGTTCTATTAACATTACAGCTTCAAATAAAACGGGGGAAACTGCAGTATATACATTAAGTGTTTCTGATAAATTAGGCTTATGTACTTCAAGTGGTAAAGATACTACGATAATAACTATTTCTGAATTATTAACTCCTTCCGTTCCTAATACTTCTTTAACATACTGTAAAAATGACAATAAGAAAGTTTCTGATTTAACAGCTTTAATCACAAATGCATCTAAAACAATTACTTGGTATAATTTACTTGTTGGTGGTACAGCTTACAATAGTACGGATGTATTGACTTCTGGTTCTTATTTTGCGGAACAATCCGAAGGAACCTGCAAAAGTAATTCCCGTTTACAAGTGGATGTGAACATTATAGATTTAGCCTCTCCAACTTTACCAGGTTCAAAAGTTCAACCTACTTGTACAGTTAATACTGGTTCGGTTGATTTAAATATGCCTTCTTCTGGTGTTTGGGATATTACTTCAACTCCAACAGTTGGTTCTTCTACAACGGTAACTACAACAAATCTTACAACTAATCCATTTACCTATTCTTTTGCAGGTTTAACTGCAAATACGAGTTATACATTTACAATTAAAGACTTACATGGATGTGTTTCACCTGCAACTTCTTCTGTATTAATAGGTCCTAAAAAGACTCCACCATTAACTCCAGTGTTAGATGGTACTGTAGTATATTGTGCTTCTAAAACGTATACGTTAGATCAAATTAAATTTTCTCCTGTACCTACAGGAACAGTAAAATATTATAATGCAATTGATGCTCCTATTTTAGGAAGTACAAAAGTAGTGAGCGGTACAACTTATAAATTTACATTTGATGATGGTATATGTGAAAGTACACTTAAATTAGCCACTACTATTCCTATGGATAATGGACCAATTCTACCTCCATTAGTAGATGTAAGCGCAACTGCATTAATTTGTGCGGTGGATAAACCTACGTTTAATTCGTTATTATCTAAATCTCCAATTGTAATTCCTGCAGGTTATTCGGTAGTAATTTCTCCAAGTGCTGCTGGTGACACTATTCCTAAAACAACAGCTATTGGATCACTTGGTGGCATTACGCAAACAATATACTTTAATATCATTAATGATAAAGGATGTCAAAATCCTGCTTTTTCTAAATTGCAATTTAAAATCAATGAGGGGCCATCCGATTTAGTTCTACAAAATGGAATAGTACAATTTTGTGCGGATAAAAAACCAATGATTTCGGATTTAGCCTCAACAAAAGTGAATGGATCGGGTACAATATTAAAATGGTATAGTTCTGAGGTTAGTACAAATGTTTTACCAGATATTACTCCGCTAACATCTGGCGGTACATACTATGCTTCTTTAACCGCTGATCCTGGTTGTGAAAGTATCATTCGTAAAACAGTAAATGTTGAGGTAACTTCGTTTGGTCAGACAACTTTAGATTCGGATAACGATTATACTTTCTGTAAAGGAATTGACAAAAAGGTTTCAGACTTAGTTACTAAGCCTTATAACTCTTCAAATATTGTTTGGATGGATGCAAGTAAAATAATACAAGTATCTACGACTTCATTAATTCCTGGTACTTATTATGCTGCTGAAAAGAATGGTAAATGTGTTAGTGATAAACCTCAAGAAATTGAAGTGAAGTTTTCATCTCCAACTATTTCAATTTCGCCTAAAAAACTTCCAATCTGTGCAATCGGAAATGGTTCTTTTGTTATTACTGGTCAAGATCCTACATATACTTACCAATGGTCTAAGGATGGGGTATTATTACCTGAAACAAGTTCTACTTTATCTGGTTTACCAGACGATAAAAATGTGAAATATTCTGTAATTGTTACAGACACTAAAGGTTGTGTAGCGAAAGATACTACTTCATTTACGGATTGTGAGCCTTCTTTACCACCTCATATTTTTACACCAGATGGTAACGGAAAAAATGATAAGTTTGTATTGAATTATGCAGGTAAGTATCCTAAATGTAAACTATTAATATACAACAGATGGGGAGCATTAGTTTATGAAAGTGAAATTCCTTATAAAGATGATTGGGATGGGAAACCAAACGTAGGCGCTACAATTGGCTCAAATGTTTTACCAGCTTCCACTTATTTTTATATGATAGATAAAGGGGATGGCACAGATCCTGAGTCTGGATATGTTGAATTAGTTAAATAATTAAGATAGAAATAATAGAATAATGATAGTCTCAAAATTAAAGTATCATCTCAGTGCACTTTTACTTGTGTTTATTGCAAGTAATGAGTTATTTGCCCAACAAGATGCGCAAGCGAGTATGTATATGTTCAACCCGCTTCAATTTAATCCAGGTTATGCGGGAAGTAGAGGAGCATTAAATGCAACTTTGGTCAATCGTGCACAATGGGTTGGAGTACAAGGTGCACCAATAACGCAATTTGTTTCTGTTCATGCACCTATTGCTCGTAAAGCTTTTGGAGTTGGTGGACATATTTCTAATGATAAAATTGGTGCAAAAATGAATCAAGCAATTTTTGCTGATTTTGCTTATTCACAACCTTTAGGTAAAGCTCGATTGAATTTTGGTTTTAGCGCCGGAGTTGATATGTACAATTTTGATTTTACCAATTTGAATCCAAATGACCCTACGGATAATGCATATTTAGTGAAGTCTGCAAAAGTTAATTTTAATACTGGTTTAGGATTATATTTTCACGCTAGACGTTTTTATGCTGGATTTAGTATGCCTCGTTTGATGAATGCAAGTTGGAACAATGTGAATTTAGCTGTACAACATGCTTTTATAAATGCAGGTTATGTTCATCCAATAAATACTGTTACGGATTTAAAATTAAGTACTTTAATAAAAGTGGTTAAAAATGCACCTGTTACTGTTGATTTAAATGCAAACTTATTTTTTTACAAAAAATTCTGGGTAGGTGCTATGTATCGTTATAATGAATCTTTTGGATTAAATATGGCGATACAGCTTCAAGAAAAATGGATGTTCGGATATTCTTATGATTATGTGTATAACCAATTTCGTGCAACCAAAAATATGGGTACACATGAGATTATGTTAACCTATGATATGAATGGTAGAAGATCAATCTATGCTTCACCAAGATATTTTTAATTAAAATTTTTATACATCCAAAAACAAAATTCCGTGAAATTAGTTTATAACCCAATGAAATTAAGTTTAACAATTATTCTTCTTTTTCTTGTTTCGACCTTTAGTTTTGGTCAGGCAAAAAAAGTAGCTTTTGCTGAAAAGTATTTTAATGCACATCGTTATTCAGAAGCAAGTGAAATTTATCTTGAGTTAATTAAAAAAGATAAAATTGATGCAACTACTTATGCTGATGTATACCGTAATGCGGCTGAGTCTTGTATTAAATGTAAAAAGTATGTCGAGGCAAATGATGTTCTTTCGTATTTAAGTGGTACGGATCAATTTACATTTGATGATGGGTATAAACTCATTAAGTTATTGTTATACATGGATAGAGCTTTTGATGCGCAAGCAATTTATCAACACCAAGTAATTGCTTCAAGTATCGATCCGAGAAAATCTTCTTTAGATATTTATTTTGATACATCTCGAAATTTTTTAGATAGTATCAAAAGAGATACTTCTATGTATTCAGTTTCTTTAGCGCCATTTAATTCAAACAAAGGTGATTTTTCTCCAGCTTTTCACCCTACAGGAATTGCTTTTACTTCTGCAAGAAATAATGCTATGGAAACTCCATGGGCTGTTGAAAATTCGGCTTTCTTAGAACAATATATTTACGATAAATTTACTACAAAGGTTAAAAAAATTAAAGGTATTAAAGGTCATAAACACGATGGTGTTGCATATTATGACAGTACAGATGCGATTTGGTATTATTCTAAAAATTTAAAAGCAAAAAAAAATGTACCATTAACAACTGTTGGTATTTACATTTTTGATGCAACAACAAAAAAAGAAACTGCTTTCCCTTACAATAATGAAAGTGTATTTGTTGGTCACCCTGTATTATCTAAAGATCGTCAAATACTTTGGTTTGCTTCTAATCGAGAAGGTGGTTTTGGAGGAATGGATATTTGGCATAGTGTTCGTACGTCTGATGGATGGGGTGAGCCTATAAATGCAGGAAGTCTAATTAATACCACAGGTGATGAAATGTTTCCTTACGAAGTTAATGGTAAATTATTCTTTGCCAGTAATGGTCATCCTGGACTTGGAGGATTAGATATTTTTAAAGCTGAATTAGTTGGTCAAGATGCGCAAAAAGTAGTAAATGGTGGTTGTAACTTAAATAGTCATGCAGATGATTTTTCATTAATAGTAGACGCTTCAGATACGAATGGTTATTTTTCAAGTAACCGTGGAGGAGATTTTATTGATCGTATTTATAGTGTGATATTACGTAAACCTATTAATGATTCGATTATTATAGACATCAAACAAGATTCTGTTCCTGATATGTTAGTTCAAATTTTTGACTCTTCAGGCGTAAATTTATTATTTGAAGGTAGAACTGATGAGGCAGGAAGAGTGTTTTTCAAAGGTTTACCAGATGTAAATTACAGAATTAAAACATCTCATCCTGATTACGTTGACGTTGACAGATTATTGACTGCCGTTGGTTTAAATCCAGGAGATACATTGCGTTATGACATTGGTGCTCATAAAAAACAAGTTACATGGTCTGGTGTTGTTACTGAAAAAGAAACGCAAGATAAATTGGAAGGTGCTGATTTAGCAATCAAAAATTTAGAAACCGGAGTTGTTATTTCTGAAATTTCAGGAAAAGATGGCGTTATTAACGTGGATTTACCTCCAGGTACTTACCAAGTTACTGCTTCAATGTTTGGTCATGATCCAAAAACTTTTAAAATTACTGCTTTAAAAGGGCAAAAAGAGGTGAAACAAGATGTTGAGCTTTCCAAAACTGGTAAACATGTTGCTGTTAAATTGGATAATATCTTATATGAATATAACAAATATACTTTAAGCTCTGTTGGTAAAGCGGAATTAGATACTTTGGTTTTGTTCTTGAAAGAAAACAAAACGGTTACTGTAGATGTTAGTTCGCATACGGATAGTAGAGGTAAAGCGGATTATAACATGAATCTTTCTAAACTTCGTAGTCAAAGTTGTGTAAATTACTTAGTTACCAAAGGTATTCCAAGAAATAAATTAAATGTTAAAAATTACGGTGAAACGGAATTGTTAAACAAATGTGCGGATGGTGTTGAATGTTCAGAAGAACTTCATCAAATTAATCGTCGTACTGAATTTGTCTTAATTTTCCCTGAAGAAGAAAAGACCGATAAAAAGTAAATAATAGTTATTTATAAAATAGCCTGTGGAAAATCCACAGGCTATTTTGTTTTATAGAAATTCCTAGTATCTTTGTTAAAGTTCATTGTTTCGTAATACTTATACAGAAAGGTGGAGGGACTGGCCCTATGATACCTTGGCAACCTACTTTATAGTAAGGTGCCAAATCCTATTTGCTTCTGCAAAAAAGATAAGTGCTTTCAATTTCAGTATTCGTATCGCAACATAATAGATAGAGAAATGGATATTAGAGAAGTTTTAAACGAAAGAATTTTAGTCTTAGATGGTGCAATGGGCACCATGATTCAACGACATACTTTAACAGAAGAAGATTTCAGAAAAGGTTGGTTTGAAGATCATACTTCACCTCTAAAAGGTAATAATGATTTATTATCGTTAACTCGTCCAGATATTATTGAAGAGATTCATCGATTGTATTATGAAGCAGGTGCAGATATCGCTGAGACAAATACATTCTCCGGTACAACGATTGCTCAAGCGGATTATGGATTAGAGTCTGCGGTTTATGATATAAATTTTCATTCTGCTCAAATAGCGAGAAAAGTTGCCGACGAGTTTACAGCAAAAGAGCCAAATAAACCTCGTTTTGTTGCGGGGTCCATCGGTCCTACGAATCGAACTGCTTCAATCTCTCCAGATGTAAACGACCCAGGATATCGTGCAGTTACTTTTGATGATTTGGTACTTGCTTATACACAACAAGTGGAAGCATTAATGGATGGAGGAGTAGATCTATTGTTAGTTGAAACTGTATTTGATACCTTAAACGCTAAAGCAGCTTTGTTTGCAATTGATGAAGTCTTTGAAAAAAGAGGCGTTAAAATTCCAATCATGGTTTCAGGTACAATTACGGATGCTAGTGGAAGAACATTAACTGGACAAACAGCAGAAGCTTTTTTAATTTCAATTTCTCATTTACCCTTATTGAGTGTAGGTTTTAATTGTGCGTTAGGTGCATCGATGATGCGTCCTTATTTGCAGGTTTTAGCTAAAAACGCTCCATTTGCGGTTAGTGCTCATCCAAATGCAGGTTTGCCAAATGAATTCGGTAAATACGATGAAACTGCAGATATGATGGCTACTCAAATTAAAGAATTTTTAGACGAAAATTTAATTAATATCATTGGCGGTTGTTGTGGTACTACTCCAGACCATATTCGAGCTATCGCGACTTTGGCTAAAAATTATAAACCTCGTCAAATCGATCTAAACTATTAATATGAATACAAATTTACCTCCTTTAAAGCTTTCTGGTTTAGAGCCATTAGTAGTAACAAAAGAAACTAATTTTATTAATATTGGAGAACGAACAAACGTTACCGGTTCTCGTGCATTTTTGAGAATGATTAAAGAAGGTCGTTTTGAGGATGCTTTATCAGTGGCATTGGAACAAGTACAAGGTGGCGCCCAAATCATTGATGTTAATATGGATGAAGGGATGATTGACGGGAAGGCTGCGATGATTCAATTTTTGAACTTAATTGCTTCTGAACCTGACATTTCTCGTGTGCCAATTATGATTGATAGTTCGAAATGGGAAATAATTGAGGCAGGCTTAAAATGCATTCAAGGTAAAGGGATTGTGAATTCAATTTCTTTAAAAGAAGGAGAAGCCAATTTTATTGAACAAGCTAAAAAGATTAAACGTTACGGCGCTGCTGTAATTGTAATGGCATTTGACGAAGATGGACAAGCAGATTCCTATGAACGTAGAATTGAAATTTGTGAAAGATCATACCGTGTTTTAGTAGATAAAGTAAATTTTCCTGCGCAAGATATTATTTTTGATCCAAATATTTTCCCTGTAGCGACGGGAATGGAAGAGCATAATAATAATGCGGTTGATTTTTTTAGAGCAACGAAATGGATACGTACTAATTTACCAGGAGCCCATGTAAGTGGTGGGGTTTCTAACGTTTCTTTTTCATTTCGAGGAAATGATAAAGTTCGTGAAGCAATGCATTCTGTTTTTCTTTATTATGCAATAAAAGAAGGGATGGATATGGGGATAGTAAATCCTACGATGATTGAGATTTACGACAATATTCCTAAAGATTTATTGGAGCATGTAGAAGATGTTATTTTAAATAGAAGGTCGGATGCAACGGAAAGATTACTTGAGTTTGCGGAAACAGTAAAAGGCGATGCCACAAAAAAAGAGGTGGATTTATCTTGGAGAAACACTAGTGTTCAAGAAAGGTTATCCCACGCTTTAATTAAAGGAATTGTTGAGTTTATAGATGAAGATACGGAAGAGTGTCGTAAGTTATATCCTCGTCCAATTCAAGTTATTGAAGGTCCATTGATGGACGGAATGAATGTAGTTGGTGATTTGTTTGGTAGTGGAAAAATGTTTCTACCTCAAGTCGTAAAATCAGCACGAGTAATGAAAAAAGCAGTTGCTGTTTTATTACCTTACATTGAATTAGAAAAAGCAGGAACTAGTAGTTCCGCTGGTAAAGTATTAATGGCAACCGTAAAAGGGGATGTGCATGATATAGGTAAAAATATTGTAGGAGTTGTTCTTGGCTGTAATAATTACGAAGTAGTTGATTTAGGTGTAATGGTTCCTGCAGAAAAAATTATTGAAGCAGCCATACGTGAAAAAGTAGATGTGATTGGATTGAGCGGTTTGATTACTCCTTCCTTAGATGAGATGGTTCACATGGCAAAAGAAATGCAACGTGCAGGTTTGACTATTCCATTAATGATAGGAGGAGCAACAACCTCTAAGGTACATACAGCAGTTAAGATTGAAGAACATTATACGAATGGTCCAACAATACATGTATTGGATGCATCTAGGTCAGTGACGGTTGTTGAAAGTTTATTAGGCCAACGTAAAGAAGCATTTGTCGCTGCAATAAAAGAAGAGTATGATACTTTGCGTACGCATCATGAAAAACATAGAAGTGCAAAACGTTTATTAAGTTTAGAAACTGCAAGAAAAAATAAATTCCAAATTGAGTGGAAACAAGAAGAGTTAATTTCTCCAACTTTTATTGGAAATAAAACGTTACTCAATTATCCCTTGGAAAAATTGGTGGATTACATTGATTGGACCCCTTTCTTTCAAACATGGGAATTACATGGTAAATACCCTCAAATATTAACCGATGAGGTAGTAGGAGCGGAGGCTACAAAATTATTTGCGGATGCTCAAGAAATGTTAGGGAAAATTGTTTCTGAAAAATGGCTAGAAGCGAGAGCTGTGGTTGGTTTATATCCTGCTAATAGCATAGGCGATGACATTGAAATTTATTCAGATATTACTCGTTCTAAGGTCTTAACTATACAACATTCACTACGTCAACAAACGGAAAAAGTTGCTGGAGCTCCGAGTATGGCTTTGTCTGATTTTGTTGCGCCAAAAGAGACTGGTTTACAGGATTATATTGGTGGGTTTGTGGTGACGACAGGCGTTGGTTTGGATGAAAAAGTGGCGGAATTTGAAGCGCAACACGACGATTATAATTCGATACTTTTGAAGGCGTTAGGAGATCGTTTAGCGGAAGCTTTTGCTGAACATTTACATGAATTGGTTCGTACTGATTTCTGGGGGTATGTATTAAGTGAAAAATTAAGTAATGACGAATTAATTAAAGAGAAATACCAAGGAATTCGTCCTGCTCCAGGATACCCTGCTTGTCCTGATCATACGGAAAAGTTAGGGTTGTTTAAACTATTAGATGCGACGAATGTAACAGGAGTTTCATTGACTGAAAGTTTGGCTATGTTACCTACCTCATCTGTGAGTGGTTGGTATTTTGCTCATCCCCAAGCGAAGTATTTTGGTTTAGGAAAAATTACGAATGAGCAAGTAGAAGATATTGCTAGAAGAAAAGGGAAATCATTTGATGAAATGTCGCGTTGGTTAGGAAGTGTAATTCACTAGTTTTTTGTACCTTTATTTTTCGTTTTTGAGAAATAATTGGTAGATGAAGTATTGTATCGTTTTTTGTTTCATTACAATAGTTAGTTTTTTTGGACTTTCTCAAGCTCCAAATGCTGATTTCTCGACTACCACAACGAAAGTATGTGTAGGTACTTCGATTAGTTTTGTTAATTCCTCTTCTTCTGGAAATTCGCCAATACAAACGTCCTCTTGGGATTTTGGAGATGGAAATACTGCTAGTGTATCTGGAACAGGAGGTACTGAACATAGTTATACTACACCGGGAATATATACGGTTGAATTACTTGTAATTGCTAAGAGTAGTGTTACTGGTCAAAAGAAAAAAACCAATTATATAGAAGTCTTAGCTTTACCTAAGGCTGATTTTGATTTTTCTGGAGATAAATGTGTGCTACCAACCATCATAACGATGAATAATAAGTCTTCTTCAGGTTCTGGGTATACCTATAAATGGGATTTTGGTAATGGTCAAACAAGTACATCTAATTCACCAAGTCCCATTACCTATTCTTCAGCAGGTTCTTTTTCTGTTTCTTTAACATTGTCTAATAATTATCCTGGTTGCTCTAGTACAACTGGTACAACTTTAAAAACCTTAACCATTTATGATTTTAAAGGTACTGTAACGGGATCAAATAGTATATGTGCAGAATCATCCACATCATTAATTGTAAAACCAAATCGCAAAGTAGATTCCTATTCTTGGGATTTTGGCAATCAAACTTACGGAGGAAATAATGATACAATGTCTGGGGTATTCAAAAAAGCAGGTAGTTATCTTGTGGCTGTTACAATGACTGATAATTCAATTAATTGTCAGGCGAAAGCTTTTTACAAAGTAGTTGTGAAGCCTTTACCATCACCAACTTTTGAAGCTGATAAATTTAAAGTTTGTCCAACATTTCCAGTTCAATTTACAAACACATCAACCGAAGGAACCAATTTTGTATGGAGTTTTGGTGAAGAAAGTTATTCAGGGAAAAATCCTCCTGCTATTTCGTATGCAAATGAAGGAGATTATTTAGTGTCCCTATCCTGTAAAGGATCCAATGGATGTACAGGAATCACAAAGAAAGAAGCATACATATTAGTACATAATCCTCACCCACACATTTCAGCCGATAAATTGAAAGGTTGTACTTTATTATCCGCTAATTTCATTGATTCATCGAAGATGTCAGATGGTAATAATCCGATAGTGAAATGGGAATGGGATTTTGGAAATGGTCAGACCTTTATCGGTAAAACTCCACCAAAACAAGTGTATGACATTGGGAAGTTTGACGTTAAATTAAAGTTGACTACCGCTTTAAATTGTATAAATGACACTGTTTTTAAGTCATTTATAAAAGTAGGTAGAATTGAAAAAGTAAATTTTACTGTACAACCAAAATCAGAATGTATCAAGACTCCGATACAATTTTCAGATGCTTGTACAATTTTAGCCCCTCACACACCGGATGAAATTTTATATTCTTGGGATTTTGGAGATGGAGTTAAACTCACAGAATTTAATCCAAAGCATTCGTATAGTGTAGATACAGGATATTTTAATGTGAAATTGAAAATTGATTTTAGAGGTTGTTTGGATTCAGTCCTGCTTCCTAATTCAGTTTATATTAAACCTTCATTAGCAAGATTTACTGTTCAGAAACTATATTGTAATCCTGTAATGCCAGTAAGTGTTCAATTTAATGACCAATCAAAATCTAGGAAATCAGACGATGTGAGTGTAAATTGGAATTTTGGTGATGGAAAAACGGGTGTAGTTAATAAAGTAGATATGAATAATCCAGGATTTGGATCTGCTAGCTCTATTTTTTCAAATTACGGAACTTATACTGCAATCCAAACTGTAACAAATCATACTACAGGTTGTGTTGACACTGCTAAAAGAGAATTTCATATTTCTTGGGTGAAATCTAAATTTACGATTGATCGAGATTCTATTTGTCAATTGTCTCAGACTGGATTTCATGATCTAAGTACTTCTTTTGATAAACATCCAATAAGTACTTGGTTTTTCAAAACAGGAGATGGAGGTCAGGTTTCTGGAAGAAATCCTACCTATATTTATAAAAACGGAGGGAAATATGAAATCACTTTAACACCTACAAATTCGGTTGGTTGTTTTGAAACAAAACCTTATGATAGCTTGACCGTTTTAAGTTTACCAAAAGCCGTTATTCTTTCAGATAAGAAAATAGGATGTATTGGTTCGTTAGTTACCTATACAAATCAATCTAAAGTACAATTGAATGGTGTACCGATGAAAACATTTAATTGGAAATTCGATTATACAAAAAGTAAAGATTCAACTTTTAATTTAAATACTGCTAAATCAATTACCTATCAAGGAGTTGGTGTCTTTTATGGCTATCTTCAAGTTCGTGATAAATTTGGATGTAAATCATTTTGGGATTCTACTAAAATTGAAATTACCCAACCGAGTTCCGAATATGTTTATAAGCCAATTGTTTGTAATAATGAACTCTTTACTACTTATTGTAAAAATTTAGCTCCAGGCACACAAAATTCATGGTTAATTGATAATGTTCAAGTGGCTATTAATCAAGATACTTTAAAGTATTCTTTTCAAGATAAATCAAATGAGACCTCTGTAGTCCATGTGGTTTCAATGGCGTCCGTAGATATTAATGGTTGTCCTAACAAAAAAGAAAATAACATTACTGTTTCTTTGCCAAAAGCTTCCATTTCTTACCATTTGTCTAGTCAGTTAGAAAACAACATGACTGAAAAAGGAGAATTTAAATGTCCTCCAATTGAAAGTAAATACCAAGATGTAACAAATTCGATAGGTAAAATTGATTCGTCGTTTTGGAATTTTGGAGTTGGAAAAAAAGCAATTATTCATTCTCCGACTATTAATTATTTATTTCCAGGAATCTATTCCGTAACATTAACGTCAAAAGATGAATATGGTTGTGTAAATGATACAACAATGGTTGATTTTTTAACTATTTTAGGACCTAAAGCGGTTTCTTCCTGGAGTAGTATGGGAGATATTTGTGGTCAGAATTATAATTTTCAATTAACAAAACTTGAAAATGTATCATCTATTTATTGGTCACTCGATGACAATACTTTTGTAGTGGATTCATTACATTTTAATCATTCGTATCAAAACATTCAAAAGTTTGGACCAACAGTAACTTTAAAAGATGCGGAAGGGTGTAAAGTGAGCTACCCGTTAGATACCATCTCAATTCCAGATAAAGGGATTAATGCTTCTTTCGAATTGTCTTCCAATTCAATTAAAATAGGACAATCTGTTCTTTTGAATGAAATGTCAACACCAAAGAATCAATTAGTTTCTTGGAAGTGGAATTTTGGAAATAAAGATACACTAATGAATTTTTCCAGTCAAAATGCAGAAAAAAAATACATTATCGGAGGATCAAAACAAATACTTTTAACTGTAACTGATCAAAATGGATGTACTGATCAAGATATACATTCTTTGTTTGTTGTCGATGATTATGATGCTCCGAATGTGTTTACGCCGAATGGAGATGGTATTAATGATCAGTTGGTTTTATTCGATGAAATTTTTAATAGTTATACTATTTCAATTTATAATCGTTGGGGGAATAGTGTGTATTCAGCGGAGGGACAAAAAGGAAAATACCTTTGGAATGGTAGAGATAAAAAGAATCACCAACTGGAAGATGGCGTATATTTTTATAAGCTAGAAGGTGATTTTTTAGATGGTCAGAAATATAATAAAAGCGGTTGTGTTACTTTGTTTAGTGGGGATTAACCAATACCTGCAAGACACATTACTTGCATTCCAGTAATCAACGAAGATTTATCGATATCAAAACGAGAGTGGTGAACTCCATAGGTAATCCCTTTTTCACTATTTCCTACTCCAAGTCTGACAAAACAAACTGGTATTACTTGAGAGTAAAATGCAAAATCTTCCGAAGTTAGTCTAATAGGTAATTCTTCCACATTTTCGCTACCTAAAAACACTTCTGCATTTAATTTTAAATGATTCGATAATTCTACATTGTTAATTAAGCATGGATATCCCTGACTTATTTCAACGTCTATTTTTCCTCCAAATGTTTCTGTAATCGATGTCGCCTGTTGTTTAATAAGTGACAATGCCTTTTCTCTCCATTTCTCATCCATGGTTCTGAAAGTTCCTTTAAGATATACTGTCGATGGAATTACATTCGTGGCACCCAATCCCTCGAAATGTCCAAAGGAAAGTACACAGGGTGTTTTTGGGTCACAAGAACGACTAACAATTTGCTGTAATGATGTGACAATGTTAGCGCCAATTAGAATTGGGTCAATACATTGATGAGGCATAGCACCATGTCCACCTTTACCGTGAATTGTCATGTAAATTTCATCACAAGACGCCATATAAAGTCCTTCTTTAAATCCAACTTTTCCTGCTTCCATCTCAGGGAATACATGTAAGGCATACATTTTTGAAACCTTAGGTTTTACTAATATTCCTTCTTTTATTAGTATAGATGCTCCTCCAGGATTTTTCTCTTCGCCAGGTTGGAAAATTAATTTAATCGGATTTTTTAACTCGTTTCTTTTTGCGTACAATATTTCAGCTGCACCTAACAAAATGCTAGTATGGACATCATGACCACAAGCATGCATTTTGCCTGTGTTTTTCGATTTATATGGTACATTATTTTCTTCTGTAATAGGAAGTGCATCTAGGTCAGCTCGTAAACCGATAAAGGAATCATTTAAAGAATGTTGGTTGCCCATTATCAAACCTACAACTCCTGTACCACCTATTTTGTCGGATGGAATTCCAATTTCTTTTAGTTTTGAAATTACAAATTCCGCTGTTTCATATTCTTCAAACGATAATTCAGGATGGGCGTGTATGTGTTCACGATATTCATTTACTTTTTCTAAAAGTTCCGTAGATTTTTCTCGAATGTATTGTTGAATAGAATGGTTCATTGTTTGATAGAATTATAACCTGATAGAATCATTTTAATAGAAACGTAAATCATGATGAATCCAAATACTAGTTTTACTATTCCTGGATGTAATTTTAATGAAATTTTAGAACCAAAGTATCCACCGACTATAAATGCCAATGCAATGATTCCTCCATACCACCAATTAATATTTCCAGCTTTTTGATAATTCATTACTGCTAAAATACCAATAGGAGGGAGCATGAGTAATAAACTTGTTCCTTGTGCTTGGTGTTGCGTTAATCCCATGAAATATACTAGTGCTGGTACAATAACAATTCCACCTCCTACACCTATAAATCCACTAATCATACCAGCTAAAACTCCAATAGCCAAAAGAATTAAGATTTCGTTTATTGTTAGGTTCATTTTATTGAAATTCATAGTTTGGTTAAAAGTATAAAGTTAAAAGTATATAGATAATTCAACAAAAACATCCACGACTATTTTAGTAATACCAAACATTTTATTCTATTAAAAGATTACAACCTCTTATGTCTGAATTATCGAATCTTCCCATTAGTTGGAATTTGTTTCCAAAGGATTTTCCTAAATCTTGGGTCGCAATAAAGGAACAAGAGTATAAATTGGCTAAATCAATCACATTTATTCCACCTGTTTTACCTTCGTCCTCATAACTTAATGCATCATTTACATCTCTAATTAGAATTTTCATCCAAGGAGGACAAGAAAAAATTCCGTTGACATCACTGTATGCTTGTGATAGTAATTCACTCATTCCATATTCAGAAGAAATATAATCTACATTAAATCCTTTTTTAAGTTCTTTATGAAGTTCTTCTTTTGTTAATTCTTTTCTTCGACCTTTCATACCTCCTGTCTCGATAATAATCGCTTCCGATAAGTCTGGTTTTAATAGTGCTAAATCAAGTAAGGCATAGCTAACTCCAAAAATAATCACTTGTTTATTTAGTTGAAGTGCTTTTTTATATGTATCAATAATCTTCGATGGTTCATTTAAATAAAATCCAGAGAGATTATTATTCGATTTTTGAATTAAATCATTTACCATGTAAACTAGACTCGATTCACCTTGTTCCACGTAATTCGGAAGTAGAGCAATGATTACTTGGTTTTCAGGGTTTCCTAATTGACTTCGATACGTAGTTTCAAAAGATTGTTGGTACATATGAATCGATTCAACATAGTGAATACTTCGATTTCCTCCAGTACCACTACTTTTAAATACATTTTCGACTTGATGTTGAAATGTACGAATTTCATGGGTTTTGAAAAATGAAATTGGTAAAAAAGGAATTTCTAATACAGTAGTTGGTTCTGGCTTGCCTAGAAGGTTTACAAAGTTTTTGTAAGTTGGATTGTTTTTGTATTGAAAATGAAAAACATCCAAAGCAATTTCTTCAAAATTAGAAGAAGAGACAGAAAAAATTTTATTTTCCAATTAATATAAAAAATGATGATACGGATATCTAATTTTAAAAATCTCTTTGACTTTTTCGTATACAACAGATTTAAATTCTTCGATATTTTCTTTGTTTTCAGCAGAGATAAACACGCAGTCTTTGTTATTCATTTTTGACATCCATGTTTTTTTTAATTCCTCCAATGAAATGTTTTCTCTTAGAGTTGGACTAAGATCGTCTTCGTCTTTTTGAATGTGATTAAACGCATCGATTTTATTAAAAACAACAATAGTTGGCTTTTCTGAATTATCAATTTCAGCAAGTGTTTCGTTAACCACTTTAAACTGATCTTCAAAATTTGGGTGGGAAATATCCAAAACATGGATTAATAGATCCGCTTCCCTCACTTCATCTAATGTAGACTTGAACGATTCTATTAATTGATGGGGAAGTTTTCTAATAAAACCAACTGTATCCGTCAATAAAAAAGGTAAATTTTCAATTACTACTTTTCGAACAGTAGTGTCGAGTGTTGCAAATAATTTATTTTCAGCAAATACTTCAGATTTACTGATCATATTCATGATTGTGCTTTTACCAACATTCGTATATCCTACAAGTGCCACACGAACTAATTGACCACGATTACCTCTTTGGATAGACATTTGTTTATCTATTTCCTGTAATTTTTCTTTCATCAAGGAAATTCGCATCTGGATAACTCGTCGGTCACTTTCTATTTGAGATTCTCCTGGTCCACGAAGACCAATACCTCCTTTTTGTCGTTCAAGGTGCGTCCACATTCGTGTCAAACGAGGTAACATGTATTGTAATTGTGCCAGCTCCACTTGTGTTTTTGCGTGGGAAGTACGAGCACGACTTGCAAAAATGTCTAGAATTAAAATATTTCGATCTAAGATTTTACATTCTAATTCACGTTCTATATTTCTTAATTGAGAAGGGGAAAGTTCGTCATCAAAGATGACCATTTCAATTTTTTCTTTTTTAATGTATTCTTTGATTTCCTCTAATTTACCTGTACCTACAAAAGTCTTTGGATTTTGCATAGGTAATTTTTGCAGAAAACGTTTAACCGTAATTGCTCCTGCAGTATGTGCAAGAAATTCTAATTCATCAAGGTAATCATTAGCGGTTTCATCACTCACTTTTTGTGTGACAACTCCTACCAATACACAGATTTCCTCAACATGATCAACAACAACGTGTCCTTCTTCCATTAGTTTCGTAGTGATTTTACAAATGATACCAAAGAGTCAATCTCCGTGTCAGAGCTAAGTATATCTTTATAAGGCATCATTCCTTTTTCATTTCCATTCAAAATGGTGTTTTTGATTTGAATTTCAGTCATTTTACTTACTTTCAAATTTGCTGCACCAGAGACTCCTTTCGTTCCATCCATTCCGTGACATGCTTCGCAATGGATGTTATATAAATTTTTAACGTTTAATTCCTTCTTTTTTTTGTCGCTTCTATTTTTGGTAGAATTTGTACAAGCATTCAATACGAATATTAATAGGATATAAAAGAAATTAATTTTCATTTTTGTTATCATATATTCAAACCTCTAAAAGACCAAGGAATTGCTGCGAGTATTAAAATTAACGCGATTAAATACCATTTTGCTATTAGTTGATGTTTTGAATAA
This sequence comes from Flavobacteriia bacterium, assembly GCA_947455515.1. Classification (GTDB taxonomy): domain Bacteria; phylum Bacteroidota; class Bacteroidia; order Flavobacteriales_D; family Crocinitomicaceae; genus CANHVK01. The sequence continues at coordinate 1,407 of CANGOF010000012.1, read as the reverse complement.
GGTGCCTCTGCTTTTTCTGCTTTTTTTCGTCCAACAGTTACGAGAACCAAAGCAATCAACATTAATGGAATATGTTCCATAAGTAAAAAACGCATTTGTGGATTATTTGTAATCCACCCTTCTTTGAATGCAATTTTACCATTAAATGTTAAAATTAATCCTAACAATAATTGGATATGTAAGGAAATCATTGTAAAAAGATTAATCATTTTATCTTTTTTCTCATAAAGGGATTTCCCTTTTTTTGAAAAAGCGTTTATAATTGCAATTAACAAAAGAGTCAAAGCTAACCAACGTAATCCTGAATGCGCGTATATTAATATTTCCATAGTTATTTTTTTATTGTTTCTAAAGCTTCGACATCTTCATCCAATTCCTCCATCTCTTTTTCAAGTGCTTTGTCTTCTTCTGACATTTCCACTTTTTTTGTAATAGGCTTTTCTGTTTTCGGAGCTTCTGAACATGCTGTAAATGCAGAAGCAATTAAAATTCCGATTAAAATATTTATTTTTTTCATTTGATTAAATTTGTTGAGTTAAAATTAAGGTTTTTTTGTGAACCTTGATAGGCATATAAGAAAAACTATGTAATTTTAAAGTCAAATATTAAAACTAACTATTATGGCTTTTGAATTACCAAAATTACCTTATGCATACGATGCTTTAGAACCTCATATCGATGCAAAAACAATGGAGATCCACCATTCTAAACACCATCAAGCATATATTACTAATCTGAATGCTGCTATAGCTGGTACTGATTTAGAAGGGAAAACAATTGAAGAAATCATGTTGGATTGTAAAGATAAACCTGCTGTTAGAAACAACGGAGGAGGTTTTTGGAATCACAATTTATTTTGGGAAATCATGGCACCAAATGCTGGAGGGCAACCAACAGGTGAATTAGCTGCTGCAATTGATGCTGCTTTTGGTTCATTTGCTGCTTTTAAAGAAGAGTTCGCAAAAGCAGGTGCTACACGTTTCGGTTCAGGTTGGGCATGGTTGTGTGTTGAAGGTGGAAAATTGGTTGTTTGTTCTACTCCGAATCAAGACAATCCTTTGATGGGAGAAGGGTGTAATGGAACTCCAATCTTAGCAATGGATGTATGGGAACATGCTTATTATTTGAATTACCAAAACAGAAGACCTGATTATATTAATGCATTTTTTAATGTGATTAATTGGGCGGTTGTTGCAGAGAAATTTGCAGCTGCTAAGTAGTTTTGATTAAAATAAATTGCATATAAAAAGGCTGTCATTTTTGGAGGGCACTGAAAAAGCTTCACTTTTTCAAAACTAATTTCTCAAAAGCGATTAAGTAAATATCAATTTTATTTAATCGCTTTTTTTATTTGACTATAAAATCAAATTGTAATCATCAATATTTGATTCTATATTAGGGTTTCTA
>CANGOF010000011.1 GCA_947455515.1 Flavobacteriia bacterium | reverse complement strand
TTAAGTTCATGTTATGATTTATTAGTTCTTAATTTTTATGAATTATAGGCCCATTTTAAATATACGGAACCCCAAGTAAATCCTCCACCGAAAGCAGACAATAATAAGTTATCTCCTTTTTTCAATTGTTTTTCCCAATCCCATAAACATAATGGAAGCGTTCCAGCTGTAGTATTACCATACTTTTGTATGTTAATCATCACTTTTTCTTTCGGAATACCACATCGTTCTGCTGTCGCATCAATGATACGTAAGTTTGCTTGATGAGGGACTAACCAATTGATATCTTCACTTTTCAAATTATTTTTCTCCATTATTTCAGCCGAAACCTCTGCCATATTAGTAACAGCAAATTTGAAAACTGTTTTTCCTTCTTGTTTTACGTAGTGATCTCTATTTTGTACCGTTTCTAAAGTAGCTGGATTCACTGAACCACCAGCAGGTTGAATCAAGTAATGTCTTCCGCTTCCATCGCTACGTAAAATTGCATCCATTACTCCTAAATTTTCAGTATTAGGTTCAAGTAAAACAACACCAGCACCATCACCAAAGATAACGCACGTTGTACGATCTTCATAATCGATGATTGAACTCATTTTATCCACACCTACTACTAACACTTTTTTGTGCGTACCAGCTTCAATAAATTTAGAACCTGTTTGTAATGCGTAAATAAAACCAGAGCATGCTGCAATTAAGTCAAATCCCCAAGCATTTGTCATTCCTACTTTATCGCAAATAATATTTGCAGTACTAGGGAATGGATGATCAGGAGTAACGGTAGCGACAATTACCAATTCAATATCTAAAGGATCAATTCCTTTTTTTGCTAGTAGCCCTTTTACAGCTTCTGCTCCCATGTCTGAAGAAGCACCATTTTTCATGATTCTTCTTTCAGAAATTCCTGTTCTAGACAATATCCATTCGTCAGTTGTGTCAACGATTTTTGCTAAATCGTGATTTGTCATAACTGTTTCTGGTAAGTAACCTTGAACTCCGGTTATTGCTGCTGTAATTTTGCTCATATAACTAGTTAAATGCTTCGTTTACTTTAGTGGCTAAACCAGATTTTGCTACTTCATAAGAATGTAGCAACATGTTTTTTACTGCGATATCATTTGAGATACCATGGCCAATAATTACATTTCCTTTCACTCCTAAAATTGGAGTACCACCATAATTTTCATAGTTGAAACGATCAAAGTATTCATCTTGAATACCTCTCTTTTTCATCATGTAATACAAACCTTCTGCTTGCTTTAGAACGATATTTCCAGTAAAACCATCACAAACTATCACGTCTGCTTTACCACGGAAGATATCACGCCCCTCAATGTTACCGATGAAATTTACTTCTTCAGATTCAGCAAGCAATTTGTGTACTGCAATAGTAAGTAAGTTTCCTTTAGTTTCTTCTTCCCCAATGTTTAACAATGCCACTTTTGGATTTTCAATTCCGTATACATTTTTCGCATACAAAGAACCCAATACGGCAAATTGATAAAGTACATCTGGCTTACAATCCGCATTTGATCCAACATCCAATAAAACCGAATTACCTCCATCAAAGGATGGGATAACTGAAGTTATACATGGACGAATGATCCCAGGAATTGTATTGACCTTGTAAATCGCACCTACCAACATCGCACCAGTATTACCCGTACTTGCAAAAGCGTCAATTTCTTTTTTCGCTAATAAGTCAAAACCTACAGATATGGTACTGTTTGGTTTTTGAGGAATTGCTCTTGTTGGGTGATCATGCATCGTGATTACATCAGGAGCATGTACGATTTCAAAATCATCAGGATTTGCACCACGCGCTAAAAGGTCACCGACGATGTTATCGTGGTCACCTAATAATACGAGCTTTACGTCCCGAGGAAGTTCTTTTTGTGCGAGAATTGCACCAGATATATTCGCATCTGGTGCAAAATCTCCACCTAAAATATCTATTCCTATCTTCATCAGGAAGAATGAATTAATTAAATCGCTACTTCTTTCTCAGCTACTACTTTACCTTTATAGTAAAGTTTTCCTTCATGCCAGTGAGCATGGTGGAATAAGTGAGGCTGACCTGTTGTTGGACAAATCGCAATATTGTCAGCTACCGCTTTAAAATGCGTTCTTCTTTTGTCTCTTCTTGTTGTCGAAGTTCTTCGTTTAGGATGTGCCATTTTTCGTTGTTTATATTATATCGTTTAATTCAAATTTTTTAATATCGCGAATTGAGGGTTGATTGGTCTATCGCTTGGGTCGTCTTCCGGTTCATCTTGTTCGTCTGAATCTTCTTCATCCTCCCAATCATCCTCTTCATCCCAATCCTCATCGTCTAAATCTTCCTCTTCTACATTTGCATTTATTGTGTGCTTTTGTATCAATTCCCACATTTCTTCATCGCATTCACCAGGTTTATGCGTTGCTCTTAGTGGCAATAAGGAAGTAATTAACTCATAAAATGGAAAAGTTACATCGATTTGATAACTATCTGGATGGAGTACCACCAAATTTTCATCTTCCTCTTCTTCTGTTCCAAATTTATAGATTAATCTATATTCTCCTTGGATATCTAAATTCATTGGAGTGTCACAACGATCACACGTAGTTGAAACAGAACCTTTAACTGCAAATAGTGCAATTAACATGGTCTCTTTTTTTTCAAACTCTAATGTCGCAGTTAACGACCCTTCATGAATTATGGAGTATTCCATGGATTCAAAGAACGTTGTGTTTATCTCGAAATCGAAATAGTGTTTTCCAAGTTTTAACCCAACAAATGGAATGGTAAAATCGTTATTCATTCTTTTCGTTTCATTAAAATAGGAAGGCAAAGGTAATAAAATTAAACGAAGATTGTTTATATCTTTTTAATTTTTGCTCTTTTTTATTACCATTCCACTTTATTAAGCTTATTCCACCCGATTATTTGCAAATGGTTTGCGTTTAAATTCAGGTGATTTTTGCTCTTCTAAAGGATTTGCATGTATCTCTTTTATAAATTTTCTAGACTTGTATACCTCAATCGCTAAATAGATTGCATTTCGCATGGATTGTGGGGAAGCAATTCCTTTACCTGCGATATCAAACGCAGTACCATGATCTGGCGATGTACGAACGATTGGTAGTCCGGCAGTAAAGTTTACCCCTTCGTCAAAAGTAAGCGCTTTAAATCCGGTTAAACCTTGGTCGTGATACATTGCTAATACCGCATCAAATTGATTCAATTGCGAAGAACCAAAGAAACCATCTGCAGGATAAGGTCCAAAAACCAACATTCCTTTATCAAAATTTTCTTGAATGACTGGAATAATGATCTCTTCTTCTTCTTTTCCTAATTTTCCATTTTCTCCAGCATGTGGATTTAAGCCTAATACAGCAATTCGCGGACGAATAATTCCAAAATCCTTTTTTAAACTGTTTTCAAGAACTGTAAGTTTGGATTGAATTTTTTCTTTTGATAAATTATCTGAAACCTCCTTTACTGGAATATGACTAGTTGCAAGCGCGACACGTAGGTTTTGACCTACCATCATCATCAAAGCTTCGTCTTGGTTGGAAAGATGTGCTAAATATTCTGTATGCCCGGGAAACTTAAAGTCTGCTTTTGCAATTGCTTCTTTTGAAATCGGTGCCGTGACTAATACATCTATTTTACTCGCAGCTAAATCTTGTGTTGCGCGCTCTAACGAAGCGAATGCATATTTACCACCAGTCTCATTTATTGATCCAATTTCAAATCGAATCTCGTCGTTCCAAACATTGATAACATTAATTTTATTTGGAATTGCATCGTCTGCATTTTTACAAGATTGATATGAAAATTCCTCTTCCTTAATCATCTTTTTATGGTAAGAAATGGTTTTCGTTGAAGCGTAAATAATTGGTGTAAATTCCGTGAGTATACGTGTGTCTGAAAGTGCTTTTATGATTACTTCGGGACCGATACCATTAACATCTCCGATGGTAATACCAACTCGTATGTTTTGTTTATCCTTTTCCATTGTAATTATTTTCTAAGAAATGGGTTAATAAACGAATACCTACTCCTGTACCTCCTAAACCTTTGTAATTTTCTTTCGCCTCTAAAAAAGATGGTCCAGCAATATCTAAATGGATATAAGGTGCTTTCACAAAATGTTCTAAGAATTTACCTGCAGTAATCATTCCTGCATATCTTCCTCCTATATTTTTCATATCCGCAACGGAAGATTTCAGTTGGTCTTTGTACTCGTCCCAGAATGGTAATTGTACCACGCGTTCGTGTACTTCGTTTCCAGACTCTGTTAATTTATCTAATACTTTTTGTTTTGCATTTCCCATCATACAAGATGCTTTTGTACCAATAGCAACTACTGCTGCACCAGTTAAGGTAGCTGCATCGATTACTAATTCTGGATTCAATTTATTGGAATATGCTAATGCATCTGCTAAAATCATACGTCCTTCCGCATCAGTATTTAACACTTCAATCGTAGTTCCGTCGTACATGTGAATCACATCCCCTGGAGCATATGCATTAAGTCCAGGTCTATTGTCTGTCGCTGGGATTAATCCAATGATGTGTACTGAAAGTTTGTTTAGTGCGGCAGCATAGATTGTACCTGCCATACAAGCGGCACCTGCCATGTCGCTTTTCATTAAATCCATGGAGCTAGCAGTTGGTTTTAAACTTAAACCTCCTGTGTCGTATACTACACCTTTACCAACTAATACGATTGGTTTTTTGTTGGTAGCGTTTTTTGGTTTGTATTCGATTACGGTAAATGTTGGTGGTTCAACCGATCCTTTATTTACTGCTAACAAACCACCCATTTTTAATGCTTCGATTTTATTTTTCTCAAAAATCTCTACAGAAAAACCTGCTATTTCCCCTAAACTTGCAATTTCATTTGCTAATTGTGTCGCTGTTAAAAAGGAAACTGGTTCATTAACCATGTCTCTAGCCCAAACCACAGAGGTAATTACGTTGTTTAATTTTGAAATTTCTTCTTTCCCAAATTTTCCAACAACAAAAATGTTTTCTAAGGCATATTTTTTCGTGTCTGCATCTTTGAAGTATTTCAAAAATTGGTAGTTAGATAAGGCTAAACCTTCTGCCAATGCTAATACACTTTCCTTTTTACCACAAATTGTTATGTTTTTCTCCGTACGAGGAAGTTGTGTACGAACAGTATGACCAGCAATACGTAGTTTTTCTTTATTTGCATTTTCACGTACGAAAAAGATAAGTTGATTTCCTAGTTTAAGGTAATCGAAGTCTTCTTTTCCTTTTATGAATTCTGTAGCTTGTTGAAAAACTAATGGATTCTCTGTTTCAGATAGCGTGTTTTTTTTGTCCAAAAGAAAAACGAGGCTTTCGTTTGGCGCGTAATTTTTTATTTCTTTTATCATTTTCTTTGTTTTATATATTTCGTAAAGTTACAAAAAAAGCCATCCTAGCGGACAGCTTTTAACTTTATACTTTCGACTTTTAACTTTCGACTCAAAACGTTATTTGACTTTGGCTAAAAATGCTTTTGCTTGAGCATCGTTCGGGTCTAACTCTATAACAACTTTAAAAAATTCTTTTGCTTTTTCTAAGTTCTTTTCTGCAGATAATTCATAGTATGTTCCAAGATATTTAGAAGTTTGCAATATCATCGATTTATTTCCATTAATTGCTCTTTCTTCTGGTTTAACCAATTCAAACGTTTTTTCATAATTTTGTTTCGCAGCCGAATTTTTATCTGTAGGATCAATAAGTCTCAAAGTTTGAGCTTTCATATAATAGCCAAATGCATAAGTTGGAGATTTTGCTACAACTTTAGAAAAAGCACTATCCGCTAAATTATATTTTTTTGGTCCATAAAAATATGCTCTACCTAAATCAAAATATTCATTTGAACTTAACCCATTTGACTTTGCTTTTTCTTCTAATAAATCGATCCCTTTTTGGTATTTTTTAGCTTTAAGGTAGGATTTAATAATTAGAGGGATAATATCTGATTTTTTAGACTCATCTTTCACCATTGCTTTTTCATACTCAAGTACAGCTAAAGAGTCTTTGTTTGCTGCTGCAAACAATTGTCCTCTGTATTTATAATCTAAATAAATAATTTTATTTTGTGGAACTTTTTGAAAAAAGACATCGGAACTTAAAATACCTTTATCAATGTTAGTTTTTTCAGTTGTACTTTCTGCATAAGAAAAAGTCAACATACGTTCAAGGTAAAAATTAGTAAATCCGGATGCCATCAAATTAGAAGCTTCTGTAATAACTTCATTATACTGTTTTCCCGAGTATAATGCAGTAATATACCTATAACGTGCTTCTTGACTGTTATTTAATTCTAAATATTTTTTCCAATTCTCAATTGCTTTTGGAGCCTTCTTAGCATACTTTAAAAACAACTCAGCATTTTCACGGTAAGCAGGAGCATATGTTGGATCAATACTAATTGCTTTCGCAAAATTTGCATTTGCAGAAGAATCCGAATTTACTCTCGTATATAATTTACCAATACGAACCAAACCTCTTGGAGATTTTGGATTAATTGTCAATACAGTATTATAATTTTTAATTGCTTCATTTGCATTAATTGGTGAACTTGTCAAATAGGCATCCCCAATCAATAAAAATGTAAATTCATTTTTTGGTTCCACTTTTACTGCTTGGTCTAACAAAGCTAAAGTTTCCGTAGTATTTGGAAAATCGGAATTGATGTATGCTTTTGCAATCATTCGAATAACTTCACTGTTTTTATTTTTGGTCTTTGTTAGTACTTCTGTAAAGAGTGTTTTTGCACCAGCAACATCCCCTTTGGTCAATTTTACTTTACCTAATGCAACGGAAGACAATGGATTTACAGCGTCCTTTTCATACGCTTTATTCCAATAAACAATAGCTGAATCCAATTCTTTTTGTGCAAAAAAGTTTTCTCCCAAATAAAAATAATTATTTGGATTTGTTGGTTCTGATAGAATTAAACTACGAAATTCTTTATCCGCTTCTGTGAAAAGTTCGTTATCTGTATTCTTAATTGCATTTTGTAAGTTTTGTCCGAAAGCAGAACTACTTGTAATTAGTAATATACTGCCAATAAGCTTATTTAATCTCATAATTGAAGTTTTATTTAATTATTCAAATTTCTTGCCAAATTTTTAAACTCAAAATTATTGTTTTTTTTTATTTATTGCCCTGTAAATTGAATTAATCGTATCGGTGAGTTAGCTGGAACCAATCCAGCTTGTTGAATAATAGTTTGACCTATTTCATTTTTCATAAAAAGAACAAATCCTGTATGCAAGCCTGATCTTTTACCTTTGTTTATCATCCAAATATCACGTATTAAAGGATATTCTTTGGTATACATAAAACCATTATAAGGTTGAAAATATTCAGATTTATTATCCTTTGCTACTGCCATCACATTAATGCCATTTAAAAAATCTTTCGTATCAAAGTCGTCATCATCACTAATCCAGTTTAGACCAATTACACCAATTGCATTCGGATTATTTTTTACAAAGTTTATTACTTCATCATTTGATTTTGCAGCATAAATCTGTTTGTTGTTTGCTTGTTTTCCACACAATTTAGTCAAGTAGTTATAGTTTGCAGAATTCGGCTTATCGTAGACTACTTTTATATCTTTACCTGAGGACTTCCATTTTACATTCTTTCCTGTCAATAAAGATTTTAACTCCTGAACAGTTATTAACGTGTCTTTATTCGATGGATGAATAATTAACGCGATTGCATCCACTGCAATTTTATCTCTACGTACCTCAATTTTAACTGACTGTAGGTATTTTAATTCTTTATCGTTTAAATCCCTAGAAATTACAATTGTTTTAGCTTTTCGATCATACATTGCTTGGATAATATCATTTTCACCCATGTATTTTGGAAGTATGGTTGCTTTTGGATATTGCCCTTGAAACGTTTCAATACTCGTTTTAAACAAAGGTTTGAAAGCCTCCTCAATATATACAACTGCTTTTCCACGTCCGTGGGTATCAGTCTGATATGCTAATGGATTTTGAGGATGATTACAAGCTGTAAATAAAGTAAGTGCGAAAACGAACAGTACAATTGGTTTACATATTTTTTGTATTTTCATTTCTAATTGTTTTTAAATAAACGATACACTTTGAATATTCTAAATAGCGCATAGATTGTTAATAATATGGTCAAAATTATCCTTCGTGTACCAAATAAACGATCTTCGAAAAGAGTTGTCATACTTAAGTTATACACCAAGATTAAACAAATCAATATCGTGGTGGAGGATAAAGTAGCATTAATGATTTTTTTCATTTAGTATAGAAATAAAAATCCCCAAACAAAGAATTGTTTGGGGATTAAATAAATTAAGTTTTCTTATTCAGTAACAATTTTTATTGGTAAAGTATACCAAGATCTAACTGCTTTACCGTTTTGTTTACCAGCAGTCCAACCTCTCATTAATTTAACAATACGAATTGCTTCTTTATCTGCAGCTACTCCAATACCTTTACGAATAGAGATATTAGATAATTGCCCATCCTTTTCTACACAAAATTTAACGAAAATTGTACCATTAGCGTCATCTAAGTTCTCAGCAATAATATTTGAATTGATAAAAGATTGAACATTCCCTGAATAAGCAGCATCCTCTTCTACCGCATCTAAAATTGGCTCTACTTTATTTTCTACAACAGGTTCTGCTGCTGGACCAACTTCATAAGTAAATGATTTGTCATCACCATCTTGATTGATGGTAGATATTTTCGCATTATCCAAATTTTCTTGAACAGGAGGAATATCTTTAACATCTTCAGTTACAATTACTGGAGGTAAAACTTGCGTCAATTTCTCCATCTGAGGTACTGGAGGTTCAGGTGGTGGTGGTGGAAGTTCTTCTTCCGGTTTAGCTGGAGGAATGGTAGTTACGTCCACTGGCTTGATCTCAGGAACATCTTCTGGAATACTTTTGATATAAGAAAAAATACCAAAGGATAATCCCAAAGTAGCAATAAAACTAACCAAAATGATTACCATACGTTTATCGTAATCTCTACGCATCGTATACGCACCATACTCTTTGTTTCTATCTGCAAAAACAATTTCGTTTCTGTCTGAAGAAGTTACTTGTTGCCAATTTCTCGCCGAGAAATAATCGTATAAGGAAATTCCTGCTACGAGCAAAGCAACGATTAATACTACTGTCATAGTTCTATAGTTTAGCTTTTAATAAATCTGCTTCACTTTTCATTAACTCAATTGGTGCAATTACACCAATTTGGGCGATTTTAACTTCATCCACTAAATCGATAAAGTTTTCACAAGTTGCTTTATCGTCTGTTTTAATTAACACTTTTAACGCTTGTTTTTTTGTTTTTAAACCCGTTGGACCATTTAGTAATCTTTCGTATGTAGTATCTGCGATTATTTTACGTTTCAACTGATTATCTAATAATTCTTTTTGTTTAATAACAAACGCATTTTTATCAGCTAACAATTTACGTAATCCTTTAGGGTCTGTTGCACTAAAATTTGTTTCTTCTAAAGTAGTTGCAGGCATACCTTTACTATTACCAGGAGCAAAGAATTCACCCAAATAGTAGTATATTTTATCGTTTTTAGTTAATAAAAAAGTAATACCATTATTTAATTTAGGTAAATCAACAGGTACTTTAGGATCCACTTTAGCTGGATAAGCTAAACTCATCACTTTTGGTTTACTAAAGGTAGTTGTCATTACGAAGAAAGTTAGCAACAAAAAACCTAAATCCACCATTGGTGTCATATCGATTCGTGTTGAGCCTTTCTTAGGTCTTTTCTTACCGCCTTTATCGTGGCCACCGCCACCTTCTGCTATTTCTGCCATTGTAGTAAGTTTTTATTTAGGAGACTTCTCCGCAGAGGTAATGAAATTTAAATTACTCAAATTTAAATCTCTAAAAATATCTATTACATTTTCTGCAAAGATATATGGCGCTTTACCATCTACTTTTAAAATAAATTTTGGTTTAAAATCATCTGCTTTCGGCTTGTCACCTTTCATTTCTGCTTCAAGAAACTTTGTTTGTCCAGTGTTAAGTGCTGCTATATTTCCGTAGTAAATCCAATCTTTTAATTCATTTTTCAATGAATCTGTTGGAATTCCAAGTGTGTTGAATTTTTTTCGCTCTTCACCGGTCATATCCAAATACTGAGGCAATTCTTTCATTGAACAACCAAAACTGGTCATAATTGTGAATTTCTCCGTTTGTTCAGCAGTCAGTCCAACTTTATATTTACCAGCCATATTTTGTAACATTTCAGTACGAGCATCGGAATGACTTAAATTCATGAACACTCTTCCTCCTTTGTCAATTGTTACGGTCAAGTTGTTTTCAGGAATGATTTTTTCACTGATACTTGAAGGTGTAGTAACATCCACTGGGTCTGTTTCTCTTGGAATAGCAGCAAGCATAAAGAAAGTCACAAGCAAGAATGCCAAGTCAACCATCGGCGTCATGTCGATCGATGGTGAATGTTTAGGTACTTTTATTTTAGGCATTGTTTGTTGTTTTTAAATTGCTAACTATTCTTATTTCTTTTTTGTTTTTGCGCTAAAGTTTTGAGCAATAGAATGACTAGCTTCATCCATACTGTAAGTCAACGTATCGATTTTAGTAGAGAAGAAGTTGTATGCAATAATCGCTAACGTTGAAGCCAAGATACCTAAGAATGTATTTACAAGTGCCTCAGAGATACCTGTTGCTAATTCTGCTGGATCTGGAGCACCACCTGCCATTGCAGCGAAGGCTTTAATCATCCCTAATACCGTACCAATCAAACCAATTAAGGTAGATACAGATGCAGAAGTAGAAAGAATACTTAAGTTTTTAGAAAGCATTGGTAATTCTAATGCTGTAGCTTCTTCTAATTCAGACTTGATAGCCTCTACTTTTTGTTCGTTATCTAATGTTTCATCCGCAGAAGTAGATTCAAATTTAATTAAACCGGAACGAACCACATTAGCTAAAGAACCTCTTTGTGCATCACATGCTTCAATTGCTTCGTTAATTTGGTTTGCATCTAATTTCTCACGAATGTCTTCTACGAATTTATCTGTTCTACCTTTTCCTTTTCCTTTCGCTAAAGTAATGAAACGCTCAATCGAGAAAATCAATACGATTAAGTTCATTGCAATCAAGAAAGGTACAATGAAACCTCCTTTATGTGCAATCCCTAAGAAGTTACCTTCTAATGGTTCACTTTCAACATTACCGTCAACAAAGTTAGCAGGATTACCCAATACATAGTTGTACAGAATAATACCTAATACGATACAAATAGCAACTGTAATTGTTGCAACTAGTGAAGAAAATCCTCCTGATGTCTTTTGTTTTGTGCTCATCACTTTTTAATTTTAGTTTAAGATTTTAAATTTTTTACTAATTATGGTTACAAACATACATAAAACTTTTTCTAATTCAAATATGTTGAAAATCGTTTTTTTGGATGTTAATAATATCTTAACGTAAGTTAAGTTTAATTATTGCCTATCAATTTAGCTACGTATTTTCCTATGATGTCGAATTCGAGGTTGATTGGGTCTCCACATTTAAGCTGATGGAAATTTGTATGTTCATATGTATATGGAATAATACATACTGAAAAAGCTTGACTTTCAGAATCAACTACCGTTAAACTTACACCATTTATTGTTATTGAACCTTTGTCAACGGTCACCTGTTTATCAGAATATTCAAAAGTATATTTCCAACTACCATTTTGATCTTCAATACGTGTACATTTACCAGTTGTATCAACATGACCTTGAACAATGTGACCATCTAATCTTCCGTTCATTTGCATGCATCGCTCGATATTCACTTTGGTTGTTAAATCCCAAAAACTAATGGTTGTTTTAAGGATTGTTTCTTGAATTGCGGTCACTGTATATGTGTTGTTTTCAATCGCTACAACAGTTAGGCAGATTCCGTTGTGAGCAACACTTTGATCGATTTTCAATTCATTAACGAAGTCAGCCTCCAAAGTAATATGTAAATTTTCATTTTCTTTTACAATCTTTTTGATTGTAGCTAATTGTTCTATGATACCAGTAAACATATTTAGTTTATTAATTTATGTAAAATAATGGATTACTTATTTTCATGAAAAGAAAATCATCTCGCTATCCAACTACTTGGATTCATTCGATTGATTTGGCCATTAGACACTTGATGAATTTCAAAATGGGCAACAGAAAGTGATTCTCCATCTATAGGTAATAATGACCCCAAAGCTTGTTTTGTTTTAACTTTCATTCCAACACTAACATAAACTTCTTGAAGGTTGGAATACACTGTGCGGTAATTTCCATGTTTTATTATTACAATTTTTCCAGCACCAGGAATAGAAAGCACACTAGTTACTTCTCCTTCAAATACTGCTCTAACATTTGCACTTCGATGTGTACTTATGTCAATCCCATTATTGTTGGTGTAAATTTCTTTTAATTTTGGATGGGGTTGTTTTCCGTAACCCTCCGTAATTGTTCCTTTTTCAACTGGCCAAGGTAATCTACCACGATTACTCTCAAAGCTTTGATTTAAAGCAACTTCTTTGGTCTCAGAAATTGCAACTGTTTTTTTGGGAGCCTCAGCAGTAGAGTTTGAGGTAGTTGAAGTTTTATTATTACTACTGGTTGAACTATTTGCTGTTGAAGTTGAAACGTTTGAATTTGATTTATTTGCTGTGATTTTTCTTTCGTTGACTTTACGTTTTGCTTCTTCCGCTGCTAACTCAGCATTAATAGCTTCTTTTATACGTTGTTTTAAAATGATTTTTTTATTTTCAATTAATTGCATTTCGGAAGCTAATTTATTTTCCGTTTTTTTCAGCTGTTGGTAATTTTTTTCCTGTTCTTTTTTATCGACTAACAGGACTTCTTTTTCCAATTTTTTTTGTTCCGCTATTCCAATTTTAGTTTCCTTTTCTTTTTCTAAAGAAGTTTTTTCTTTTGAAATTAAACGTTGGTGTTGAAGAATAATTTGTTTTTGTTTACGTTGAAGTTCAGCAATTTTGATTAAATATTTTTTTCTTTTAACTGCTTCGTTGTAATTTTTAGCTGCAAAAACATACATCCATTGTCCTTCTTTACTTCTGTGTTTGTAAGCATATAATAGCAATTGTTTGTATTGAAAAACTAAATGATCTAATTTTTCTTCTAATTCTGTTATTTGTTGTGATTTTTGATCAATTTTTAATTCTGTACTTCTAATTTGACTATCAAAATTCTTCAATAATTCTTCTCTGTATTTCACTTGATTTTCAAGTACACGTAATTCACTTAATGTAGCTGCAGTGTTTGACTTTGCTTTTTTAAGTAATCCTTTAGTAACTGAAATACTTTTTTCTAAGCGTTCTTGTTCTTTTCGTAATTTTTCACTGTTCTTTTGTCCAAATCCAATTGTGTATTGAAAAAGGATAAAAATGAGTATACAAAATTTAATTACAAGCTTCATAATTTTCAGGAATTGTAAAATAGATTTCTTGTTCTTGATTTATTTCAATTTTTTCGTAATTGAGTCGAATTTGAATTTTGTTTTTTTTCGTAGTAATTATTACCTCTACTTCAGATGGAATCCAAAAGCTTTCTATTTTCTTTTTTGATAAATAAGATACAATAATATAAGTAGAATCTTTATTGTTTTCTATTTCCATTTTATTGATCCCTAAGGAATCATTCGTAAAATAATATTTGAGAATAAAATCATCAAAATTTTTACGTTCCATTTTTTTTATTTCTCTTTTTCGATGCGAGGAAACGATATAAGAATATGGATCATGAATTTGATAATATTTTTGTAACGGATTATATCCAAGAGGTTGCCCAAGTAATAATTCTTGCAAATTTTTAAAATCAAAATCAACTCCAAATTCTTGTTTCAATAATTTCAAATTTGTTTTTACAAAACATCGGTCCTTTTTATTAGTAAATTGAAGCGAATCTTTCGTGATGATAGAATTTACAATAGGAATTCCTGCATAGGTAATCATTGCTGTTACCGCGCTGTCCTTTATCAATCTAACAGAAGTTTTAAAGGATAATTCTTGGTTAGTATCTTTGTAATTCGTAGTTATTTTGGAATAAAAAGTGGAGGGTGTAATTTTAGAAATACTGTCTATTATAGAAACTAATTCAGATGTTTTTTTACGATCTACTTTTACTAATGGTACATCTCCAATTATTTTTTTTGCACAGGAAGTAAAACCTATATGCAAAGTGAATAATACAACTATGCTAAAAAATCGCATCATAATAATGTTTTTTTTCGATTTTCTTTGGTAAGATGCTATTTTTAGAGCCATTTTCTAAGGCAGATTTCCAAAAGTTAACGGCTTCTTGTATATTTCCGATTTTGAAATTGGCATCGCCAATATGTTCCATGATTAACGGGTCATTTTTAGCGGTATTTTGTGCTTGAATAAATGTTTTTAAAGCCAATTCATAATTACCTTGCTGAAATAGAACCCAGCCATAAGTATCTAAAAAATGATAATCATTGGGATAGCTCGTAAGAACCTCTTGAATCATTTTTGAGGCTTTATCTAATTGCATTTTTTCATTTGCTAAGTAAAATGCATAATTATTTAAATTCAATTGATTCTTGGGATCAAGTTCAATAGCTTTGGTGTAACTTTCATTTGCTTCTTGATGTCGTTTGTTTTTAAAATATGCTTGACCAAGCTGTGCGTAAAACTCCGCTTTTAATTCTTGGTTTTTACCTGTATATTCTTTTCCTAACTCTAACACTTCGATTGCTTCGTTGTATTTTTTTAATTGATTAGCACTTACCCCTGCAAGCAAATACAATTTACTTTTAGAAGGGTATAGTTCGATTGCTTTTTTACAATCCGTATAGAGTTGTTGGTACTGTTGAAATTCATATTCCATTATTACTACCTGTTCCCAAATCGAATAATGCGATGGATCTAATTCGATTGCTTTATGGTAGGACATTAAAGCTAAAGTATCGTTACCATTTTTACCTTGAATGTCCCCATGAAGAGTATGTACACTTGCTTCTTTTGGATGATTATTAACTAATTGCATAGCTAATTCTTCCACTTCTTTATCCAATCTGGCTTGCTTGTCAAAAAAATACATCAGTAATTTAGTTTTCGTCTGAAGTGTAATTTCAGGACAATCAAATGCAAGTTTTAATTCTTTATAGGTATTTTTTTTGTCATTTCTTTCTAAATAATATTGTGCAAGCGTAAGATGTACATTACCGTTTTTAGGATTAGACTCTGCAAGTTTGAATAATAATTTAATTGCCGCATCGTCATTTTTAGTTTCAAAATAATAATCGATTAATTGTGCTAATAATTCATTTTCGGTTGGAAATTTTTCAATCGCTTGTAAAAGAATTTTTTCAGCAGCTTTATCGTCTTGTAAATATCGTTTTACCTTGTATTTTTCTATGAAAATTTCCGGTGTTTCACCTAATGTTAACTGAAGTTGTTCGAGGATTTCAAAAGCCTCTTTCAATTTATTTGTTTTTAATAAGCACTCCGAATAATTAATTAACCATTCTGCATTTCTTGGATTTTTGAGTAATAATTGCTTATAATTATCCCCTGCTAATTTATAATTGTGTGTTGCTAAATATTTAATTGCTAAATCTTGTATATAATACTCGTTTTGAGGGTCTAATTCTGATGCTTTCTGTAAAACTTGAATTGATTTTTCTTTTTGATTCGCATATCCATATAATTCAGATAATGCATAATATACAGCATCGTCGTTTTTATTTTCAGAGATGCAGGATTCGAAAAGCGTTATTGCATTTTCATATTGTCCACGTTGTTTACAACGAAGCGCTTCGTGAAATTTTTCAATGTATTGAGGTGAATTGCTTTGTGAATTATATGACATCTTTTTATTTGTACCGCAAGCACTTACGATCGTTAGAATACAACTAAAAAGAATTATTTTATTCATTATAAAATGGTAGAAAAATCCCCTAAACTAATATCACCAAATCTACCTTGATATTTTGCTTGATTCCCAATCATTGAATCTTGTAGCAATGCATCTGAAATACATGAATTATTTTGAATAATAGTGTTTTTAATAATTGAATTTGATATACATGACCCATCACCTATAGAAACATGCGGTCCAACAATTGCATTTTCAATTTTTACATTTTTACCAATATAACAAGGTTGTATAATCACGGAGTTTTCAGTTTGTAGATCCTTAGAGATTGTATTTTTTCCTTTTGCTAAATCGAATTCTAACACACGTTGATTTGAATGAACGGTGACTTCTTTATTACCGCAATCTAACCATTCATCTACTTTTCCAGGCTTGAACTTGTTCCCTGCTACAGTCAAACGTCTAAGTGCATCTGGTAATTGGTATTCCCCACTTTTAATAATCTCGTTATCTAATAAATATTCAATTTCTTTGCGTAAATCTTGTCCGTTTTTAAAATAATATATCCCAATCATTGCAAGATCGGAAACGAAAGTTTGCGGTTTTTCAACAAAATCGACTATTTCATTGCTTTCATTCAGTTTTACTACTCCAAATGCTGAAGGATCTTCAATTTGTTTTACCCAAAGAATTCCATCTACGGTTGCATCTAATTTAAAATCAGCATTAAAAAGAGTATCTGCAAAAGCTATAACAACTGGTCCATCTAATAAATCTTTTGCACAATATACTGCATGTGCAGTTCCTAAAGGTTGTTCTTGGTAATGTATTGAACCTTTAGCACCTAAATTTTCAGCTACCTGAATCAATTCTTTTTCAACTTCTGCCCCAAAATCACCAATAACAAAAGCGATTTCTTCAATTTTGTCTGAACAAATCGAAGCAATATCTTCGACTAATCGGTGCACAATTGGTTTACCCCCTACAGGAATTAATGGTTTAGGAATAGTAAGAGTATGTGGGCGAAGTCGACTTCCTCGACCCGCCATAGGTACGATAATTTTCATAATGTGGTATTATTTTTTTCCAGTGCTTCCGAAACCACCCTCCCCTCTTTCAGTATTACTTAGAGTTTCGGTTATTTTCCATGTAGCTTGTTCGACTTTTGCAAAAACGAGTTGCGCAATACGATCTCCTGTGTTAATTTCAAAATTTTCGATGGAATGATTTATTAAAATCACTCCTATTTCTCCACGATAATCAGCGTCAATAGTTCCAGGAGAATTAAGAACTGTAACCCCATTTTTTAATGCTAATCCTGATCTTGGTCGAACTTGCGCCTCAAACCCATGAGGGATTTCAAGGAATAGGCCTGTTTTTATTAATTTTCTTTCCGTAGGTTTTAATACTATTGTTTCATCAATAAAAGCACGGATATCTAAACCTGCTGAATTTTCAGTTTCATAGGCCGGTAAAGCATTGTTAGATTTATTTATAATGGAAACATTCATAATTTGAAGTTCAAATGGACATTTATGGATTTAAACTGATAAATTTTTACCACTTTCAAGAACTGCTTCTTTTAGTGATTGCATGTAGTTTTCCAATATTTTTAATAATTCTTGGTCTCCAGTAGCAATCATTTTTGCAGCTAATATCCCAGCATTTTTCGCAGCATTTAAAGCAACAGTTGCTACAGGAATTCCATTTGGCATTTGGAGAATAGATAAAATACTATCCCAACCATCAATCGAATTACTTGATTTAATAGGAACTCCTATCACTGGAAGTGGAGTCAAAGAAGCAGTCATACCAGGAAGATGTGCTGCGCCTCCAGCACCAGCTATAATAACTTGAATTCCTCTCTTATGCGCATTTTTAGCATATTCCACCATCAACTCTGGAGTACGATGTGCGGATACGACATTAATTTCAAATTCAACTCCAAACTCTTTTAATATATGAGCAGCGTCTTGCATTATCGGCAAATCCGATTTGCTACCCATAATTATTCCAACTTTCACCATTTATTGTATTTTTAGCAAATGTAAGGACTTTGCAATTAGGTTTTGCAATGTAAAAAGTAAGTTCTGAAAAATTAAATGTTAGTATATCTATTTTTTTCAAATAAAAACAACCTTTTATATAAATTACGTCTATTATTAAATCTATATTTAGATGAATTGGAAAAATCCAAAATACTATTCAATACCAACCTATGAAAAAAATTGCATTCTTTACGTTATTTACTTTCGTATATAGTTTAAATTTCACTCAATTATTACCTTGCGGAGAACATTTAATATTACAAGAAAAATTAAAAGACCCTGAATTTAAAGCTCAATTTGAACTTGATCAAAAGATTCAAAAACAAGTCTTACATGAAATGTTAAAAAATCCTGTTCAGAAAAGAGGGACAATTTATAAAATACCTATCGTTTTTCATGTACTTCATTCCAATGGTGAGGAGAATATATCAAGAGAACAGATATTAGATCAACTTGCTATATTAAATAGAGATTATCGATTACAAAATGCTGATGCATTAAACGTACATCCAGATTTCAAAGGAAAGCCTGCAGATGTTCAGGTAGAATTCGTATTAGCAACAATAGCTCCTAACAAAAAATGTTTTTCTGGTATAACACGAACGTTTACACCAACCTTAGAAACAGTTGGAGCTAATCAAATACAATTAATTGTTGATGGAAACGATGTTTACCAAGGAGAATGGCCTGGGGATCAATATTTAAACATTTTTATATGTCAAGCATTTAATATTCAAGCTTCTGGATATACGCTACTACCTAATTCCAATTACAATGGTATGAATAATGGTATTTTTGTATTACACAATTATGTTGGCAGTATAGGAACAAGTACAACTCATACCAGTAGGGTACTTACTCATGAATCTGGTCATTGGTTGAATTTATATCATACATGGGGGCCAGGAAACAGTGCGGGGGATACTACAAATTGTCAAATAGATGATGATGTTTTAGATACGCCAAATTGTATCGGAGATAAAGGAGTTTGCAACCTTAACGATAAGTATTGTGGCCAAAGAGCAAACGTGGAAAATTATATGGATTATTCTTATTGTAGCAAAATGTTTACGCAAGGTCAAGTTGACAGAATGCATGCTGCTTTAAATTCCTACATTGGAGGAAGAAAGAATATTTGGTCAACTCTAAATTTAACTACTGTAGGCGGTATAAATCCTGTCATATGTAAAGCAGATTTTACTACGGATTATCAACAAACCTGTTTAGGTGAACAGATTATTTTTAAAGATGCATCCTATAATTCTCCAAAAAAATGGTTATGGACATTTCCTGGCGGCACGCCTGCTACATCGACAGATCAAAACCCAACAGTAATTTATAACACTCCGGGAAGTTATAACGTCACTTTAACAGTTTCAGACGGAACAAACTCATTAACTATCACAAAAACAAATTTCATAACAGTATTAGGTGAGGGCAAAAAAATTCCACTTTTAGAAACATTTACTAACTATAGTAGTATTTCCAATTCTACCTTTTGGTCTGTTTTTAACTCTGGAAACAACCAAGCTTTTGAAGTCTTTAATGGAGCAGGTTATTCGGATACAAAGTGTTTGAAATTATCGAATTTTGTTGAATCCATAGTTAGTACTGATGAGATTATTTCAAGTGCAATTGATTTATCTAATATAAAAGATCAAGGTCAAGTAACCTTGACTTTTCGTTATGCTTATCGCAAAAAGAACACCACGAACTCGGAAGTATTACGTGTGTATATGTCTGGAGATTGTGGGGCTAACTGGAATTCAAGAAAAACTTTATCAGGCGTAAACTTATCCGGAGCAATTGTAACAACCAATTGGACACCAACAAGTCCTTCAGATTGGACAACTGTTCATATCACCAATATTAATAGTACATATTGGACTCCTAATACTCGTTTACGTTTTTCATTTGATGGTAGTGGTGGTAATAATTTCTTTTTAGATGATATTAATTTATATCCAGCAGCTCCTAGTTCGGAGTTGATTGTTGGAATAAATGAACAAGAACTTCAAGAGGATATTCGTGTATACCCAATCCCTACCTACAATGAGCTACATGTAGAATTTACATTACAATCTAACATAACCGTTAGTTATAACGTCCTTGACGTTTCTGGTAAAAAAGTGATTGGAAGTACTCTTCAAGGAGCATTAGGAAAAAACTTAGTAATTATTCCAACGAATGAATTATTAGCTGGAAGTTACATCTTGCAGTTAAATGTGGGGGGAGGAACTTTAATGAAGTATTTTCAGGTGACTAAATAATTTCTTATTTAGAAATAATTTAAAAGTTATTCTGTGAGTGTTAGTAAATTTAGATTAGCAGATTTACTTAACCCACTCATAAAATTGCTTTTCAAAAGTTGTTGGGTCAAAATAAAATTGATAACCAGAGCAATATAGTATTAATGAATTTTGATTAGTCGAAATACTTGATGATTCATTAAAGTCAAAGCGATGAATTATTTCAAATCGATTATTAACGCAAATTACATTTCCTTTAAAAGTAGATTTGTTTTCATCTATCAATAATAAAAAAAGTTTTTCACCAAAATAAACGTAATTTGAAATTAAGTAGTTCTCAGAATCTAAACTAAATTTCAATCGATTCATAAATTAACTTTTTTCATTTCCATTATTTATCTTAAAAATGAAACAAATAATTATTAAATTAAATCGAATGATTCTATTTAGCAGGCTCAGTTGGAGCAGGTGTTAAAGGCGTAGCTGGTGCAATTGGTGCCTCCTCAGTCTTCGAAGTTTTAGAATCCGATTTATCCGAAGACTTAGATTGATCCTCTATAGATTTCTTTACACGATCTTTCCCTTTTCCAAACACTAAATTCAACCCTAAACTAACTGAAGCAGTTCTTGTACCTCCCAAGTTGAAAGGAGCTAATATATTATCTGTTAACATATAAAACTGAAGTGGTCCGCCTCGTAAACTCAAACCAAAACCAAGATTTGAATAAGATTTGGCATACATACCATAATTAAAAGAGGCAGACAACCAAGACTTAACATTTACAGTCGTAGACAACACAACTGCTGGACGATATTGATTACGAACAAATTGACTATACCATAATATTCCTGCATTAAAATATTTATTTAAATGATAGGTTCCACCAATGTAAAAACGGGTAGCTAAACTAGTTGAATATGCAGTATTACTTTGTTCAGTTTTAAATACTTTACCTAAGGTATCTGATATTTTGCGCATCACATTAGCCGTATCTGTTAAAACTTTACTTGCATCCACCCCATTAAATGTGTAATCGAATTTTTTTAATTCATAATTTTTCACATCGTTTTTCCAAGAAACATAACCTAAATCAATAATACTTGCGGATAATGTAACTTTTTCTAATACTTTGTATGTTACCCCTAAATCTAATGCTAAGCCCAAATTAGACATGTTAAACAGCGAAGTAGTTGGAAATTTGGTATTGTGCGTAGTGTCTAATAACACTCCCAAATTACTTGAACGAATAAAAGCTGAACCATCAAAACCAACAGAAGTCCCATTAACTCCAGTAGTAAAACCTAAAGTTGATTTAGAGGTATTAATATTTGCCACACCTGATAGTAACTTAATTTTACCTCCTACAACTAATTTATCATTTACCTCACGATTGTAACCAAATGCAAACGAGGTATAATCTGTCACGTGTAAACCTAAACCATCAAAACTGGCACGTCTACCCGCAAGTCCTCCTCCATTACCTTGAAGTAAAAGTTGCAAAAAGTCGGGTGTATAATCAATTTCTTGAGAGAAATTATTACTAATACCAAAGGTGAAATAATTTTTCTTAACCCGGAAACCAAAACCAAAAATCTCTAATCTAATTTGAGATTGTAAATAATTTATTGGTTTCATCGATTTAAAAAAACTATCATCAGAGATAAAACTTTTTTGATCCGCAGTAAAAAGATCCACCGCACTAAAACCAGAATTTATTAAACCAAAGGAAACACCTGGTAAATTAACAAATACATTTGCTTTTGGTCTAAACGCAGGATTAACTGACACTGACTGAGATAAATTATTCATATTAAACAGCGTCAAATCACTTTGACCAAAAATAGATGTAGAGGTCGCAACAATCAGTAGCGACATAACTATATTTTTTATACTTTTTTGCATCATTGTAGAAATTTCTATTTATTACTTGATTTTAATCCTCCCTGAATGTTAATACCTAATTTGAAAGCGATTGTGTAATTATCAAATAACTTCACTGACTTTTTAGAAGCACCACCTTCTGTACCAATACTTGATTTAAACACCATTTTCTTTGCAGTCTTTAATAAAGGAAATAAATCGGAAGTTAATGCAATATCATTTATAGTAGTTGTACTTTCTATTACTTTTCCAGATGCATCTAATTTTCCAGAGGCTAATATAGTTGGGTTAAATTTTAATAGATCTATTAATAAACCATTATTTTTGATTGTGTTTCCATTCGCATCGATGAAGTATAGCGAACCATCAATATCTAAAGGAAAACCATTTTCTAATACTAAACGTATAACAATGCTTTTCACTGTTTTTTCCAAATTAGAAAAATTGTCTCCAACTTCTATAGTATCATAACGGTCAAAACCAGTAGCAAATCCCTCCATTGGGACATCGATTTCTGCATCTACTGTCATTTTTGAAGTCCCAAGAATGTAATTCAACGGGTCTCCCGCCTTTCCTAAAGGATTCGTAGTAGCTCCTGTTTTCACATAAAAGTATTTCGAAGTAGTAGTAATTAATTGATCTAAATTAGTTGTATTAGATGTATTTACGGCAATTGTTGTTTTGGCAGGGATTCCTTTATTAGCATACAAAGGATAATTAATTGTTTCTTTCGAAGGATTGTGTACCATATTTACTTTAGTTCCGCCAGTAATTTCTTTAAAGGATAATTCATCCATGGATAATTCAAGTGGAAAACCAAAAGTGTTGGTGATGTTCATCTTGATACTTGGATTTGTTAATCCGATCAAACCTTTTTTTATTTTAAACGTTTCGAATTGGTTTATTAAAATTGAATCCATTGGATTACCAACCGACATTTTTCCAAAATACCCTTTTATCTCATTGAAAGCTAAGTTTTTAATTGCAAAAGTCAGGTTTAAATACTCATCTCCATTTACTACTTGACCAGTTCCGATTAACTTTCCATTTGCATTTACACGAATTTTATTTACGCTTGTTCCTCCATTCGTAAAATCTGCTTTAGCACCATCTAATGAAAATTTAATTTTTTTAGTCATTGGTTGATTATCGTATGCATAAATCAAACGAACTGTATCTACTAAAGCCTCGCCTCCAACCATAAAATCAGGAAAAGATAACGCTAATTCAATATCGTGTTTTAAGTCAGAAGCTAATGTAATTTCCATATCACCTTTTTTGAAATTTACGGAAGAAATTTCTTCTCCATTGGTAACTGGAAAATCTACAATTTGCGTCATCGTTGAGCTTGTAGAAATAAGATTTCCAGCTGGAATAACATTAAAAGGAGGCGTTGCGGCACCAATTACGGAAAGTTGAGATGGTGCGAGATACAAAGTTTGACTCACTGTCGGAAGGATTACAAAGGTAGAAGCCGTAAAAGCAGGAAAAGTCGAAGTAGTAACAATAGATAACTCTCCATTATTTGTTTTTATCATTCCTGCGGAATCAAATTTAACCAACATATCTTTTACTGTAAATTTACCGTATGCTAAAGGTGTTGCAAACTTTGGATTCCAACTAGCATCTTTGATTTTGTCTAAATCTAATTTCTTACAGCTGGAAATAAGCAATGTACTTAGTACAAATGAGATCACTAAAAAACGCATAAAAAATAACTATTTTCGTTGTTTTATAAAAATTTTGAGCAAAAGTACAAATATATTTACATTAAAACGAATAACTTAGCATTGAAAATGAGGTGTAAAAGCAACAAATAATCAAATAAATCGTTAGATAAGTATGTTTAAGATTTTAGCTCTTGGAATTCTATTTCCATTGTTCATTTTTGGTCAACGACAAAATAATTTATCTAAGACAGAAATTGGTTTTTTTGGTGGTGGAAGCTATTATATTGGTGATTTAAATCAATTACAACATTTTAAAAATATCCATTCTACTTTCGGTGTAATAACCAAATTCAACATCAATCCTCGTATTGCGTTGAGAGGTTTATTGGTATTAGGCAGTGTCAGTGCAAATGATGCGCAATCTCCTTCCTATTATAACGGCGTATATACGAATCGAAATTTATCTTTCTCGTCTTCTATTACTGAAATCGGAGGAGGAATAGAATTTAATTATTTCCCGTTTCAAATTGGAAACTCGGTATATCGAGGGTCTGGATATCTTTTTGCGGAAATTGCTTATTTTCAAATGAATCCAACAACACTCTACAATGGAGAAACGATTGAACTTCGAACACTTGGCACCGAAGGTCAGGGTACACCGTTATCTCCTAATGGTTACTATAGCAAAAATCAAGTCTCAATCCCTTTTGGGATTGGATTTAAGTATCCTTTTGGAAACACTTTTTGTTTTGGAATAGAATATGGTGTACGAAAAACTTTTACGGATTACTTAGATGATGTAGGGAGTGATCGATTCATTAATCGCAGTCAATTAAATGAGTTTGCAAGCCCATTAACTGTTGCTCTTTCTAACCGAAATATCGACGGCTCAGCTTATGGTCCCAGAGGAAATAGTAAAACTAACGACTGGTACTTTTTATTTGGAATCACCTTAAGTATGCGATTAGGCAATCCGGACGAATGTTTTAAACATTAAAAAAGGCCGGTAAACCGGCCTTTTTTAATGTTTAATGATTAATTATGGATTATAACTTTTCAATTTTTTGAACATATTTCCCTCCTCTATTTTCAAATTGTAAAAGGTAGAAACCTGAAGTCAATCGAGACATTTCAATGGTAGCAACAGAATTACCTTCCAAACTATTAGTGTATAAAATTTGGCCGGTTAAAGAAGTTAATGTTAAAGTAGTTTCATATTCTGCATTGAATTGAACTGTTAATTGGTCCGAAACAGGATTAGGGTACAATTTCAATTGAGATAAATTCATTTTTGTCAGAGAAACCAAATGTTTAGCATCTACAGTAACAGATGTTTTGGCTGAACAACCATTTTTATCAAAAACAGTAATAGCATAACTACCCGCCTTCACAATCACAGTATCGTTATTCACATTCAACAACTTAAGCGTTTCATTATCTTTCCATGAATAAGTATATGGAGTAACACCACCAGTAGGAATAACTATTGCTTTACCATCAGTCGTTGTATCATTATTAGCAGCAATTGAAGCTCTGTCAATTTCAAATAATACAGGTTCTGTCATTGTTAAATTAGTAGTACTTGTACAACCTTTTGCATCTATAACTAAGTAAGACTTTAATCCTGCGTGTACATTTAATTTATCACCATTACCAACGTAAGGCAAAGTTCCACCTTGTGCATTTACGGTTACAACCCCTACACCATAATGACAATTAATTGCTGTTTTAATTTGAGAAGAAGCGACCAATAATGATGGTTCATCCACCACAATTAATGCATTAGAAGTACAACTATTTGCATCTGTAACTAAAAAAGATTTAGATCCAGCTTTAACACCAGTCATTTCTCCAACACCAGAATAATTTGATGTACCACCAACTGCACTCACCACAACTTTAGCATCTCCTCCGTTACACTTAATAGAATCAGAAATTATTGCTTTTGCAATTAATTGAGTAGGTTCAGAAATAGTCAATTTAGCTACCCCTTTACAATTATTTTTGTCTGTAACTGTATAAAATTGATCTCCACTTTTTTGATTGATTTGTAATCCTGTTCCAGAAAATGGAGATTGACCGCCAGAAATAACTCCTACAGTAACTTTTGCGTTACCCCCAAAACATTTTATAGCTTCAGTAAGTGTTGCATTAACAACTGGCGCACCAATTGCAGAAACAATAAAATCTTTTGATTTAGTACATGCATTATTATCTGTTACTGTTATAGTGTATAAACCAGCAGATAAACTTGCAAGATTTTGCGTTTTTGCATTATTTGTCCAGCTATAACTATAAGGTGCATTTGCTCCTGTTACAACAACATTAATTTTAGCATCCCCTGCACCACATGTTGTTTCTGTTGTAGGTGTTCCAGAAATAGAAATCGCAGAAGGTTCAACTACATTTACATTTGCTTGCGATTTACATCCATTTGCGTCCGTAACAAAAAAAGTTTGATTTCCAGCATTCACATTATTCAAAGTTCCAACACCTTTCAATGGAGTAAACCCGCCATTTCCTGAAACTAATACAGATCCAGACCCTCCATTACAAAGAATGGCGCTGCTTACATTTACATTAGATATAATTTTAGAACTTATTAAGATTTTATTAGAAAGCGATATCATTTTTGAAGAAGCATACCCATAGGTTTTTATGTTTTCAAAAACAGTAATTGAGTCGTTTGCATTGTCATTTAAATAAGTAATTGCATATTGAAGTTTTGATGAATTTACATCTAACGTATCTTTCAATTGGTTAGAATTACTCGAAATTCTCCCATAAAAATTACCAGACAATTTACCTAATCCAGCGTATTGTTGAATGAACGCAGAAGAATTGAAAAAAGGATTTTTCACATAATTATCAAAAGAAGATTTATCCGCATCAATTTGAACTGTCTTACTATCTCCTAAACAAACAGATGTTGCTACAGGTGTTGATTTCCAAGTGTATTCTACCACAGGATACATTACAAAGTCCTCTTCATACAAAGATGCTTTACTTACCGCATCCCAACTTAAAGATTTATAGGAAAATGAAGGTGTTGCTTTAAAATCTGGCAGTAAACTTGGTAAAAATGTTTTATCAATTGGATAAGAAAAAAGTATATAACCACCATCAAACGATCCAAAAGTTTTGTTAAATCCAGTAATTTGAATGTTACTCAAAGGAGAATTTACAGTATTACTTAATATATACTCATTTGTAATTTGATTAAAAGAAACAATTTTTGTTCCATTAGTAATTCCTGCCCCAGAAATTTGTTGTCCAATCCAAAATGCGTTTCCAATATTCCCTGGAGATGCTACAACAGTTAATTTATTCCCAGTTACATTTGCCTTAATCTTACTATTTATAAATTCACCACTGGTTGGTAAATAAATGGAATCTATATAGGTGTTAGGTTGAATGTCAATCTGGTAATCTTCATGAATATCAATTGGACTTTTAAATTTAAACCAGTAAGTCGTTATATCTGTAGCACTATAAGCAATATTTAAGATTGACTCTTCTAAAATAGTTTCTTTGTGGGTTATTTTTACCGAAACATTTGCACCCTTAGGATTCAAAGACACCATTGGAATTGCTACTTCTTTCAAAAAAAACTGTGCAGTATTTTTAAATTTTTGATAAGCAACTGGAATAATGATAGAATCTTTATTAATGTATGTTGGGGTTAATTTAACACCGCTTGATTTCGGACTTCCATACGCTTTTTTGAAACCTAAATAATTAATAGTATCTACTATTGTAATGGAAGACTGAGCCTGAACATTTAACGAAAATGTTACGGATAAAATTGTTAAGGAAAGGAGTAAAACATTTTTCATAAAATACATTTTGAAAATAGAAAGTACAAAATTACAAAAAAATAGTAAGATTTTCTTACATAAATAAAATTAACAATCTGATTAATAAGTACCTATTTGTTAGAAATCATTTCGTTATTGCGCATCCGAATTACAGTTACAAAAAGAACACCGAATAAAACGGTTGCAAACAAAAGATGTGAAGTTTGAACTAATCCAGGCATATCAGCATAAGCTAATAAAACTCCTGTTAGTATTTCTAAGAGTAATAGGTAAAAGGAAGTTGAGATAATCTTTAAATTATCTGTTTTTTTGTTTAACCAAAAGACGTATACCATCCCTATCAACACTAACCATGAGAAACTTCGATGGATAAAAAATGGTATCCCTAAATGATTTACCCAGTATTGTCTGGAATAACCTTGCTTAACCAAAAAATCTATCGATTCTCGTACTTGTGTACCAAGAAATAATTGAATAAAAGTTATGATAAGCACAGTCCATACAAAGTTTCGCACTTTAGGAGAAGTGATTAGCGCCTTTTTTTGTGTGTTGCTAACTTCTATCACGAGAAGTAATTGTAGGACAATAATAACTAAAGCTAAAAATAAATGCAAGGTAATTGTCCAAGGGACTAGATTTGTTGCAACTACAATGGATCCAAACCAAGCTTGTATAACTAGTATGATCAGATTACTAGTCGCAAGCAGAACCATTTTTCTTGTACGGTATTTTCTTAGCACTCCTATAAAAACAAATAGAACACCAAAGCCTGCAAAAACGCCAAAAAGTCGATTGATATACTCTGTCCATGTTTTTCTAGGATTAAAATCTTGTTCAATCAACGCTGATTTATCTTTACGCATTTTATTTGCAACCTCGGAGAAGCCTATTTTTTCTAAGAAATTAGCAAAACGTTCAATTTTTTTTCCACGTTTTGAAGCATAAATATCTTTGTAGTCAGCTGGTAATACTTTTTCATCCGTTGGTGGGATATATTGACCAAAACATTTAGGCCAATCTGGACATCCCATTCCGGAACCAGTAATTCTTACAAAACTACCCGCAATTACCACTAAATAAATAAAAACAAGCGTGGTCCAATTTAAGGAGATAAAAAAACGAGAATATTGATTTTTCATACTATTTCTTTAGTTTTTAACGTTGCAATAATAAAACGAATTGGTACTAAACCTAAAAAGATCATGCCCAAAATTAATAAGCCTATAAATGCAGACAATTGATTCAGTTTACCCAATATATTTAAACTAATAAAAGCACTTCCAATGCACCATAATCCGTAAGTTAAATATCTGGCTAATTCTTTGCCTTTAAAATTCAATAAAAATTGTTTCCAAACCGATGCGAAATAAAACAAAGCAATTAATAATTGCGTAGAAAAAGTAGCGACTGCCGCACCAAATGCACCATGTTTAGGAATGAAAATAAAGTTTAATATTATATTTAATACTAATCCAATAAAAGATAGAACGTTTAATCTTTTTAGGTCTCCATTCGCCGTCATTAATGTACCATATACAAAGATAAAAGCAGTTGGGATTAAGCTCAACATTAATAGGCGAAATGTAGGCACTACAAACTTAATATCATGTAAATAAATCGTGTCTAAAATAAAATATGCAAATAAACAACAGGTAAAACTCATCAATGTAGTAAAAGCAACTACTAATTTAGAAGAAGTGTCTAAAAGCGGAACAACACTTGTCTTCTCCTTTAAAATCCTGGAAAACAAAGGGAATAGTAAGCCTGTAAAAAGCATAATAAACATCAAACTTGCTTCTAACATTCGAAAAGCTTGCGCATATATACCTACTTGAATATTACCATGAATATGTAGTCTTTCGATCATCATAGCGTCTACTCGAGTATAAAGCATCATTAATAAAATTAATAAGGCATAAGGAAAACTTTTCTTTAAGATTACAAAATTGAAAGCTTTTGCCCAATGAATCCTTGGAAATCCAATACGTTTAAATACTAATACAATAGCTACTAAAACAGAAACAAAAAATGATACTGTTTGCGCTAAAACAAACCATTTAATATCAAATTGATTCTTAAAAAATGGATGATATAATAAAAAAGAAACAATACCAATTAAAAGAATACGATCCAGTATTGAGAGTAGAATATCCCATTTAAATAAAAGTAAACCAGCAAAATAGCTTCGAAAAAACAATAATATACTTATTAAAAATTGATTGAAAATCAATACATAAATAAACCAAAATTGTTTTGAATTATAACCAAGGAGTAAGGCTAAAGCTAAACTCATACAAACATAAACAACAAAAAGTACTAATCTTAGACTTATAATATTTCCAATATATCGTTTTACTAATGTTGGATTTTGTGCTACGTATTTGATATTGTAGTTCGTGATACCAAGGTCAAGGAAAATATTAAATAAATAAGAAAAATTTAATAATGTAAAATACAATCCATATTCTTCAGAACCAACTCTATTTTGTACTTCTGCATCAATTCCAAAAATAGCATAAGGCTTAATCAAAAGATTAAAAAACACCATCCAAACCAAATTTGAAATAAATTTCTTTTGCATAAAAAAAGAAGTATTAATCTTTTAATTTCTTTGCAATTGATTTTCCTTCAATTACCACAACTATTTCCCCTTTTGGTGGTTTTTGCTCGTAATGTTTTCGAACTTCAGATACTTCACCTCGTTGGTATTCTTCATATATTTTCGAAATTTCTCTAACCACACAAACTTTACGGGTAGGTTCAAAAAATTCTTCGATTTGTGCTAAGCATTTTACCAAACGATGTGGAGACTCATATAGCACAATCGTTCTTTCTTCTTGTGCTAACTCCTTCAATTTAGTTTGTCTGCCTTTTTTGTGAGGTAAAAATCCTTCAAAACAAAAACGATCGCAAGGAAAACCACTTCCAACTAACGCAGGAATTACTGCTGTAGGTCCAGGCAGACATGAAACTTTAATTCCTTCCTCAATGCAAGCTCGTACCAATAAAAAACCTGGATCAGAAATTGCTGGTGTACCAGCATCAGATACTAAAACCGTCATTTCAGAAGATTTTACATAGTCCATCACGTTGCCTAACATTTTATGTTCATTGTGTGCATGAAATGGATATACCTGCTTTTGAATATCTAAATGATTTAATAATTTTTTAGTAACTCTCGTATCCTCAGCATAAATAATCGTAGCTTCTTTCAAGATTCGAATTGCACGTAGTGTAATATCTTCAAGATTACCTACTGGAGTTGGCACAAGGATTAATTCAGACATATATAAAAAATTGAGGCTATCTTTTCAGATAGCCTCGTATATTAATTAATTAGGAAATATTGGTAAATACTTGTTGTACATCATCGTCTTCTTCGATTTTATCTAACAATTTTTCAATATCCACCATTTGTTCTTCGGTTAATTCAATAGGAGACGTCGGAAGCCTTTGTAAAGTTGCTTTTAATACTTCTAATTGTAAATCATCAATTGCTTTCGATAGGGTACCAAAAGATATAAAGTCACCATATACAACAAATTTATCTTCTTCTACTTCGATAGATTCACACCCCGCATCAATCAATTCTAATTCCAACTCTTCTGAGTCTAAACCTTCTTTCAAAGCCAATTCAAAAACGGATTTTCTATCGAACATAAATTCTAATTGACCATTAGGAACCACTGTTCCTCCTGATTTATTAAAATACGATTTAACATTTGCAACTGTTCTTGTTGAATTATCCGTTGCACATTCAATATAAATTAAAACACCATGAGGACCTTTACCTTCGTAATTAATCTCATTAAAGCTCGCTGTATCTTTTTGTGTAGCTCTTTTGATTGCAGATTCAATATTGTCCTTAGGCATATTTTGTGCCTTCGCATTTTGAATTGCTGTACGTAATTTAGCATTGGTCGAAGGATCTTCACCACCTTCTTTCGCTGCCATAGTAATAGCTTTCCCTAATTTTGGAAACAATCGAGACATTTTATCCCAACGTTTTTCTTTCGATGCTCTACGATATTCGAACGCTCTTCCCATTTCTTATTATTTTAATTATTCGCGAATTTAATTTATTTCGGTAAAACACCGTTAACGATTAAAACTTATTTACGTATAAGTTGAATGAAACCATTACCGGTTAGCGGTTGACCGTTCTGGGTTTCTACAACATATTCATAAAAATAAACACCTTCATCCGCTTGATAACCATTTATTTTACCATCCCAAGTAGGCGAAGTATCTGTTATTTCATACACAACATTCCCCCAACGATTGAAGATTGTTAGATGCAATGTTTTAGCATTTTTTACTGATATTGTAAATTCATCATTATCCCCATCTCCATTTGGTGTAAATACATTCGGCAATTTAGTAATTGAAGTCGTATCAATTTTTTTGATTGTAATAGGTAAACTGTAGGAATCGGAACAAGCTCCATTGTATACCGTTAAAACAACAGTAGCCACGCCAGGAACTTTATAAATGGCTGTTTTAGGCTCTAAAGTAGTTGCTTCCACCAAAGGTTCTCCATTACCATAGTTATAAATGTATTTAACAGCATCTTTACTAGTGTTTGTAATCAATACACTTGCAGGTTGAGATGGCGCAGCATACACTTCTGTAGTACTCAAATTAAAGGAAGCTTTTGGTTGAGTTAATACATTGACAAAAACCGAATCTATAGAAGAACATCCATTTTTGTCTTTTCCTGTTACGGTGTATTTATTCACGCCATAATTAGGTGTAAAAGGCTGATTATCTAAAATACCATCACTCCAAACATAGGATAAACCACCTTTACCTTTTAATTTAATCATTGCTGTTTCACCACATAAAGTAGTGTCATTTGCATAAATCAAAGGTGTATCATACACAATCAACGTAAAGTTAGATTTCCCACTACATCCATACGCATCTTTAGCAATATAAGTGTATTCCGTTGTTTTAGTAGGTTTTGCATAAACTTGCGGACAATCTAAACAACTTAAAGTAGCGTCTGGTGTCCAGATATATTGATAGTCTGGAGAAACACCATTTGGAGTTATCCCTTTAATTAATAATGAATCTCCAGGACAAATTATCTTCAAAGGACTCGTATTCGGTTTGGGATTTGGTCTAACTATAACCTTAAACGTTTCTGGTTTACCTTGACAAGTCCCTGTAGAAGGGGTAACTGTAATGATAGAAATGTTAGGAGTATTTGGAGAGGTATTTTTTCCAATAAACGAAGAAAGGTTTCCTTGGCCTGTAGCTGAAATACCAGTTGTGGTATTATTGTTTACCCAATTAAACGTAGTATTCGCAGATCCTGTAAAATTAACAATACCCGAATTATTTCCTACACATACCGTCATGTCTTCTAATGGATTTACGATAGCGCCAGGAATAATATCTACGGAGTCTTTAGCATAAACTTGTGTGTTTTTACAAGAATTTTGACCACCATCCTGTACACTTATTAATTCATAAACATACTTAGTTGCAGAATTGGTAGGAACATTAATGACTGCCTTCGCTCCATTATTTGATGTAATGTAATTCGTCACTCCATTTACTTTATACTCAAATGTATATGGTTGTGTTCCTTTTGAACCTGTGAAAGTTACGATTGGTGCAATTCCATTAATACAAATCGATTTATTATTTGAAGAAACAACTGCCATTGGCAATGACTTCACAGAAATCACTGCTGGTGCCTGTTGATTTTGCGGTTGGTAACAACCTAAACTACTTCCATCTTTAATTCCTATTAAAGAATACGTATAAATGGCACTTGTTGCTGTAGAAGGAGAAACAGTTATACTGTAATTACCAGTTAATGTAGTTAACGATGGTTGCGTAACCCCATTAATTGCATAAGTAAAAGTAAAAGGTGAAGTACCATTAATTCCCGTAAAAGTAACTTGAGGAGCACTACTTCCTTCACACACTGTTGAGGATCCACTTACTTGTGCAATTGGTAGTGTACTGATATTTACAGTTGCAATTCCACTAACACCATTGCTACATTGGGAAGCACTTGATTCCTGTACACTAACTAATGAATACACAAAAGTACCTGCTGCTGCAGTTGAAACAGGTAATGTAACTGAATCTACAGAAACAGGTGTAGAGATTTGTTTAATACTACCTCCATTTATTGTGTATTTGAATGTGTATGGCGCTTGACCATTTGCTCCTTTGAAGGTAATCAAAGGTTGAGAAGCATCTTTGCAAATCGTAATATCCCCTTTAATAGAGGCAGCTAATAATGGTTTAATAGTTAAACTCATCGAATCCGCTTTAGCACATACCCCAGAAGTTCTGTATTTAACGAAATACGTATTAGGAGTAGAAGAAGTTGGGAAAAGTTGCCCTGAATTAGGATTAATAACCAAACCTGTTGGCAATGCGCTAAACACACCATTTTTGGTTCCTGTAATCGTTGGTATCGTTGAAGTAGTTTCGTTGGAACAATATTGAGATAAATATCCTGTAAACGAAGGGTTATCTACTTTGTTAACATTCAATTTGAAGATGGTTGGCGTACCTGAACACACCACACTGGATGATGGGATTGTATATTTTGGTGTTACCGTAATTGTACCACTTTGAAGTTGAGATACAGAACCATTTGTACCAATAAAAGAGGGAATATTTCCAAATCCACTTGTTGCCAATCCTATTGAAGTGTTTGAATTAGTCCAATTAAACGTTGGAGTTGGAGTATTTCCTTTGAAAGTAATCGCATTAAAATTGCTACCAGCACAAATTGTAGAGTCCATGTGAGTAGAAATGACTTTAGGATTGAACATTCGAACAATAACACTGTCTGTATTATAGCATCCGAATTGATTCTGTCCAAAAATGATATACTGTTGTGTAGAATCAATGTTTGTTGTCACGCTTGCTCCTGATGAAGGGAAACCAAGTAAGGCAGTATTTGGAGACCAATGATAGTCTGTATTTTTAGCAATTCCTGTTGCAATTAATTTAATAGTAGCACCTTTACAAACGGAAGTGTCTTTAACAAATTTAGATGTCAAAGGAGTTTGAACAATTCGACCTTGAATATTAGGTTTAGCACGAACTTTGAATTTGAAATTTACTGTATTTCCATTACAAGAACCTATACGTGAAGAAACAACCATTTGAGCAATTGTATCTCTAAACTTCTGAACTCCACTTGCGATGAAAGCAGGTATATTCGCATTACCAGAAGTTGCTATTCCTACAGCAGCATTAGAATTTGTCCAACTGAATACAGTTCCAGGATTACCTGTAAAAACAACAGGATCAAAGGAAGTTCCTTCACATACATCTTGATCATCGATATCATTTAAAGAAGGATTACCACCTACTCCAATTGTAACCGAAGAATCTGCCTTACAGTTACCAGATGTAGTGTATTTAATTGTATAATTATTAGGAGTTGAACCAACTAAATTAATCAAACCTGTCGCAGAATTTATCATTAAACCAGCAGGTGTAGCGGTAAATACACCACCATTTGTCCCAGAAATAACTGGAGTAGGATTTACTTGTGCTGTACAATAAGAATTATCCGAGTAAGCAAATGCTGGATTATCTAACGGATTCACTGTTAGAGTAAACGATTTTGTCGCACCTGTACATCCATTAATTTCGGGAGTTACTACAAGATTTCCAACAATTGAACTACCTCCATAAATAGTTCCTGTAGCAACAAAAGAGGAAATATTTCCTACTCCTGAACTAACTAAACCAATTGCAGAATTAGAATTTGTCCAATTAAATGTAGTATTTGAAGAACCTGTAAAATTAATAGGATTGAAACTATCATCTTGACAACGTTGTTGACTTGAAACTGCGTTTACCGAGGCGGTAGGATTTATAACAATACTAATTGTAGAATCTTTCACACAATTACCAGTCGTTGTATATTTTACATTATACGTATTTACTGTTGAGGTAGAAATTGTAATTTTTCCAGAAGCACCATTTAGAGATAAACCAAAAGGAGTTGAAGTAAAAACACCTCCTGTTGTCCCTGAAATAACAGGTGTTGGATTAGCGTCTAATTGACAAATTGAATTTTTAGCGTAGGAAAAACTTGCATCATCCATAGAATTCACTTTTAAATTAAATGATTCGGTTGCGCCTAAACATCCATTTATCTTTGGAGTAACGACAATGACACCTGTTAACGAAGCACCATTAGGAACGGTACCAGTCGCTTTGAAAGAAGTAATATCACTAATTCCAGAAGCAGGTAAACCAATTGCAGGTTTTGAATTTGTCCAATCAAATTGCGTATTTGAAGAACCAGAAAAAACAACAGAATTAAAATTAGAACCATTACATACTGTTTGGTTTGAAATAGCATTTACAGAGGGTAATGGAACTAATGTAATTACTTGAGTAGAAGCTTTAGGACATAATCCATTTGTCAAATACGTAATATCATAGCTACCTGAAGTAGATGAACCAATTGTAATTTTACCAGATGAACTATTTAATGTTATTCCAGAAATATTCGAACTAAACGTTCCACCTGTTGTTCCAATAATTGTAGGCGTTGGATTGGAAGCGTCCGCACAATATTTATTTTGTGTATAACTAAATGAAGCATCGTCCGAAGGGTTTACTCCAAGCGTAAAAGATTTTGAAGTACCAACACAAGTTCCAATATTTGGTGTAACTGTTATTGTTCCTATTATTAACGAATTCGATGTATTAGTACCCGTAAATGCATTAATATTTCCTGTTCCTGAGCTTGCTAAACCAATTGCATTATTTGTGTTTACCCAAGTATATTGAGTACCAACAGAACCCGTAAATGTAATTGCATTAAAATTAACATCATTACAAACAGTTTGGGAAGCTATCGTACCAACTGAAGGATTTACACCTACAGAAATCTGAGTTGTTGAATTAGTAGTACAAGCAACTCCGCTTACCGCATAAGTTACTGTATAAATACCTGCAGTTGATGTTGCTAAATTCACTAACCCATTCGAACTATTTATTGTTAATCCTGATGGAAATGCAGAATACACTCCTCCTACTGGACCTGAAGTTGTTGGTGACGGATTTGCCTGTGTTGCACAGTAAGATGGTTGCGCATAGAAAAGAGTCGTAGCTTGCATTGGATTAGCAGTAAGTGTGAAAGTTTTAGCAGTACCGATACAAGTACCTGATATAGGAGTTACCGTAATCGTACTAACTCCAGAACCGGTCGAAGTAAATCCTGGAATATTTCCTGTACCAGATGCAGCTAAACCAATTGTAGTATTTCCATTTGTCCAATTGTATACAGATCCTAAAGAACCGGTAAAGTTAATCGAATTAAAACTACCTCCTGTACATACCGTTTGGTCAGTAATCGAATTAACAGTTGGAGATGAGCCAACAGACATAGGAACAGATGCTACATTCGGACATGTACCGTGCGTCGTATAATTAATTGTGTAAGTCCCACTTAAAGAAGTGGACAAATTAATCGTACCACCTGCATTCATTGCTAATCCAGCTGGTGAAGAACTAAAAGTACCTCCAGTCAAACCAACTATCGTTGGATTAGGGTTTGTTTGGGTTTTACAAAATGAAGTATTCGAATACGAGAAGTTAGCATTATCTAATGCATTAACGTTTAATTTAAAATTCTTAGATGCTCCAATACAGTTACCGATTCGAGGAGTTACCGTTACTGTACCTAAAATGGCACTTCCACCAATTGTTGTTCCGGCAGCTGTAAAACTTGGAATATCACCAGTTCCACTTACTGCAAGGCCTATTGAAGAATTTGTATTCGTCCAATCATATACTGTTCCTGGATTTCCAGAAAAAGCAATTGTAGAAAAAGATGTACCATCACAAACCGTTTGATCACTTATAGCGTTTACATTAGGAGCACTTCCAATAGAAATTGAAACTGTAGAATCTTTTGGACAAGTACCAAGTGTAGTATACTTGATGGCATAGGTTCCAGAAATTGAGTTAGTAAGATTAATTGCTCCACTTACATTATCCAAATCTAAACCTACTGGAGTAAAAGAAAATGCCCCCCCTGCTGCACCAGAAATTGTCGGCACTGGATTTGCTTGAGTTTTACAATATGAATTATCAGAATAAGCAAAAGCTGAATTATCGAAACTATTCACAGTTAACACAATTGTTATCGGAGTTCCAAGACAAGCCCCTATAGAAGGAGTAACTTGTAAAAGTCCAGTTTGAGGACTACCTCCAACAACTGTTCCTTTAGCAACAAAAGATGAAATACTTCCTGTTCCAGTAGAGGATAGCCCTATTGCAGTGTTGCTGTTAGTCCAATTAAACGTTGTAGAAGCAGTTCCACTAAAATTGATAGAACTAAAATTAGCATCTTGGCAGACTAATTGATTAGATACAGCATTAACTATAGGTTGGGGATTTAATGTAACCACATTTGAAGAAACTTTCGGACATACTCCAGGAGTTAAATAAGTTATATTGTATGTACCAGCAATTGTTGATCCAACCGTAATCTTACCAGAATTTGCATTTAAAGAGATACCCGTTGAAGGAGTTGATGTAAATGTACCACCTGATGTTCCACTAATTGTCGGAGTAATATCTGGGGAATTATTACAATAGGAAGCTGCGGAGTAACTAAATGTAGCATCGTCTACAGGATTCACTTTCAATATAAATGATTTTGGAGTACCAGAACATGAACCAGCCCTAGGAGTTACCGTAACGGTACCTTGAATTGCTGATACAGATGAATTAGTTGAGGTGAAAGAATTAATATTTCCACTTCCTGAAGCTGTTAGACCAATAGAAGTGGTTGAATTACTCCAATCAAAAACGGAACCAACAGAACCTGTAAAAGTCGTTTTAGTAAAACTTGTACCAGCACAAACCGTTTGTCCTAAAATATTATTTACTGAGGGGCTAAAACTAACTCCTATTGGTATTATAGCTGTATCTGCACAAACTCCTGTTGTTCTATACATTACAGAATAGTTTCCTTGTGTTGAGGCTAAAATATTAATTAAACCTGTTGAAGAATTAATAGATAAACCGGAAGGTGTTGCAGAGAAAATACCACCAGTTGTTCCAGTAATAACAGGGGTAGGATTGGCGTCTGCAGCACAATAGGAATTATCAGAATATGCTATTGCTACATTATCTGAATAATTTAAGGTAAGTACAAACGACTTTGGTGTGCCTGTACATGAACCTATACGAGGCGTTACTGTAATCGTTGCTGCAAGGGTTGTTAGACCTGCAGATACACCTGTACCCGAAAAAGAAGCAAGATTTCCTGATCCGCTAACTGCTAAACCGATACTTGTTTTATTGTTTGTCCAATCAAATGTTGTACCTGAAGAACCCGTAAATGTAACTGGGTCAAAATTTGTCCCAAAACATTTTGTTTGACTACTTATAGCATTAACTGATGGATTATCCCCTATGGTTAAATTCAAGGTAGAAGTATTAGGGCATGTACCATTTGTTGTATATGTCATCGCATACGAACCAGGAGAAGAACTGGATAATGTAATTAAGCCAGTTGAAGGATTAAGCGTTAAACCACCAGGTGAAGCCGTAAATGTTCCGCCAGTTTTACCTGTAATGTTAGCTATTGGATTAGCATCCAAAGTGGTACAAAAGGTATTACTTGGGTAGGTAAATGATGCATTGTCTTTCGCTTTTACTTGTAGAAGGAATGTATCTCTGATACCAATACATGAACCTGCACGTGGTGTTACAATAAT
Organism: Flavobacteriia bacterium; assembly: GCA_947455515.1. GTDB lineage: Bacteria > Bacteroidota > Bacteroidia > Flavobacteriales_D > Crocinitomicaceae > CANHVK01. The sequence continues at coordinate 6,804 of CANGOF010000011.1, read as the reverse complement.
ACTTCCTGATACATTTCCACCTCCGGGCGTAGTTCCTAACCCAACAAAAGAAGGAATATTTCCTGTTGCTGAAGACGTTAATCCTATCGAAGTATTTGAATTTACCCAATCAAAAACAGATCCAGGATGTCCTGCAAAATTGATAGCATTAAAATTCGAACCCTGACATACCGATTGATCACTTGTAACATTGACACTTGGATTATTTGAGATATTGATGGAAACTGTTGAATCTTTAGGACAAGATCCTGAAGTAGTATACGTTATCGTATAATATCCATCTGTAGAAGAAGCCAAATTTACAACACCACTTAAAGAGTTCATTGACAATCCTGAAGGGGAAGAACTAAAGGTACCTCCAGTAGTACCAGAAATTGTAGGGGAAGGATTTGCATCTAAATTACAATAAGAAGAAGAGGAATAGGAAAACGAAGGATTATCAAGTGATTTAATTGTTATAAAAAAAGATTTGGATGACCCTACACAGCCACCCATATTTGGCGTTACATTTATAACTGCTGTTTGTGCTGGACCTCCAGCAGTTGTTCCAGTTCCAATAAATGAGTTGATATTTCCTGTCCCTGAAGAAGCTAAACCAATGGATGTATTCGAGTTAGTCCATTGGTAAGTAGGACTACTATTTCCAGTAAAAGTTATTGCAGCCACATTTCCGCCTTGACATACTATTTTATCTGAAATAGCATTAACGGTTGGTACTTGATTTATAGTTATTGTAGTTTGAGCTATTTGTGGACATACTCCATTTGTTACTACCGAATAGGTAATTATACTTGTACCAGCAGTAAGACCTGTTACCAAACCAGTAGAACTATTAATTGTAGCAACACTAGCTGTCGCACTAGACCATGTCCCACCATTGGTAGCATCGGCTAATTGGGTTGTTGCATTTTCGCATAGTGTAGTCGTTCCACTTATAGGAGATACTATTAATGCACCAGTAACGTTTACAGTTGAAGTAACCGTTGAAGTACATCCATTGCTTGTCACAGCGTAACTAATAACACTTGAACCTGCAGAAACTCCTATCACCATACCAAATCCATCAATGGAAGCAATTCCTGGTGAAGTACTACTCCAACTTCCATTTGCAGTAGCATTTGCTAATTGAGATGAAGAACCTGCACAAATAGCTAAGTTACCTGTTATTGCTGCTACAATAGGCATTGCATATACACTAACTGTGTCTGTTTTAGTTGTGGTACAACCACCTGCTGTTTTAGAATAAGATATTACGGTAGTACCAGGACTTACGCTCGTTACTACACCTGAACCATTTATAGTTGCAATACTTGGCAAAGAAGAATTCCATATACCTCCGCCTGTAACATTGGCTAAATTTAAACTATTTCCCATACAAACGGAAGACCCGCCAGTTATGTTAGCCAAAGTTGGGGAAGTATTAATAGTAACTGTTTGCGTATTTGTAGTGGTACAACCATTCGATGTTACTGCATAGGAAATAATACTTGTTCCTGTACTTACGCCCGTAACCAAACCGGTTGCATCAACTGTTGCCACTCCTGTAGTTGCACTTGACCAGCTCCCTCCGTTTGTAGCGCTAGTTAATTGACTTGTAGTGCCCGAACAAAACGTTGAAGTTCCGGATATAACCGCAACTATAGGCATCGCATTTACAGCTACAGTAGCTGTATTAACGGTGGTACATCCTCCAGAAGTAACAGAATAACTTATTGTTACAGCTCCAGCTTTCACCCCTGAAACTAACCCTGAACCATTAATAGAAGCAACGGAAGGATCTGAACTTGTCCAAGTTCCTAAAGGAGTTAAATTTGCTAAAGAAATTGTTGAACCAACACAGACATTCGAACTACCTGTAATTGAAGCTACATTTGGTAAAGGGTTAAGTGTAACTGTAGTTGTATTAGATGCTGAACAACCTGAATTAGATACCGAATAGGTAATTAAAGTCGTTCCAGCAGCTACACCAGTAACAACACCTGAGGAAGGATCTATAGTTGCATTTGCAGTAGTACCACTACTCCATGTTCCTCCAGCGGTTGTATTAGCTAAAGTTGTAGATCCATTTGCACAAATTGTAGTTATACCAGTAATAGCAGGAATTGAGGGGGTAGCTGTTACAACAACAGTAGCATTTACGGTTTTACTACAACCATTTGAAGTAATTGTATAACTGATAACACTACTACCGGCAGATACTCCATCTACTAATCCAGTATGACTTATTGTTGCAACACCTGGCGAGGCACTTGACCAAACTCCACCTAAATCAACGTCATTTAATTGAGTTGTAAAACCGGAACAAACAGAAAGTGTACCTGTAATTGCAGCAACTACTGGAATAGGGTTTACATTTATTGTTGTTGTTGTTGTTGTTGTACAACCACCTGATGTTAAAGCATAACTTATAACACTTGAAGATCCGGATGTTAAACCGGTTACCAATCCAAAACCATCAATAGAAGCAACCAAGGGAGATGCACTTGACCATGTACCACCAGAAGGAGTACAGGATAGCGACGTTGTTTGACCAAAACAAACGGAGGTTCCGCCTGAAATTGTAGAAACTACAGGAGCTGCCTTCACAGTTAAGCTAAATGTGTTTGTAGTAGTACAACCAGAAGAGGTTACTACATAACTAATAATACTTGAACCACTTGTAGCACCTATAGCAACTCCAGAACTTGGATCAATCGTTGCAACAAAAGGTGTACCGCTTGACCATGTTCCCCCAGGGGTTGTCGAGGACAATTGCGTTGATTCCAAAGGACAAATACTTGTGCCACCAGCAGATGTAATAGGGCCAACGGTAGGTGAAGCAATTACAGTAAGCGAAGCAGTACTAGTTGTTGTACATCCATTCACAGTTACCGCATAGGATATTAAACTACTTCCAGCAGAAACACCTAACACTAATCCTGTGTTACTTATTGTTGCTTTTGCAGGAGTAGCACTTGACCATGTACCACCAGAAGGAAGACAATCTAATTGAGTTGTAAGTCCTGTACATACATTAGTACTCCCCAATATTGCCGATACTAAAGGCATCGGATTTACTGTTATATCTTGAGTAGCAGAATTTGAACAACCAAACTGAGAAACGGAATAGGTTATTGTAGTTGTACCAGGGCTGACACCTAATACAACGCCTGAACTATTAATAGAAGCAAATCCAGGTGCTGAACTTGACCAAGTTCCTCCAGAAACTGTATTAGCCAAAGTTGTTGTAGCTGAAACACACAAAGAAGAATTACCCGAAATTGCTGGAACTACTGGTAAACCGGTCACAGTAACTGTAGCTGAATTTGTTGTTGTACATCCATTAATAGTCACAGCATAGGTAACTATACTTGTACCAGCTACTAAACCTGTTACTAAGCCTCCCGAAGAAATGGAAGCGTTTATTGGTGAACCACTTGCCCAAGTACCTCCAAGAGTAGAATTTGTTAATAAAGTAGTTGATCCGGCACAAACTGTTGTGCTTCCTAAAATAGGATTAACGCTTGGCATAGAAAATGTGTTCACAGTTACAGTGCTTGAGGTAGAACAACCTAATAACGTAACCGTATATTTGATTAAACTAGTCCCGGCACTTACACCACTAACTAAACCATTATTATCAATCGTTGCAACTGAATTTGTAACACTTGACCAAACACCTGACGCTGTATTATCTGCTAATTGCGTTGTTGCTCCTACACAAACATTGGTAACTCCAGTTATTGGATTAACAATAGGCAAAGGATTAACAGTAACAGTAGATGTGACTGTAGTTGCACAACTATTTTGAGTAACTGTATAACTGATTAAGCTTGTTCCGGCGCTAATACCCTGAACCATTCCTGAAGCTGATATTGTAGCGATACCTGTAGAACCACTTGACCATACTCCGGATCCAGTAGTAGAAGTTAATTTAGTAGAATCTAAGGCGCAAAGAGTTGTGGTTCCAGTAATTGCACTTACAGTAGGAAAAGCATATATACTTACAGTTGTGGTATCTGACGCAGCACATCCATTCAAATTTGTTAGAGTATAGCTAATTATACTTTTTCCTGCAGTAACACCAGTAACAACCCCTCCTGAAATTGTTGCAACTGCCGGTGAGGCGCTTGACCAAACTCCAGAAGAAGTAGTATTAGTTAAAGTAGTAGTTAAACCTACACATGCTTGTTTGGTACCTAAAGTAATATTTACTGAAGGCAAAGCATTCACAGTTACTACAGTTGTGACAACAGTTGTACAACCTAAGCTAACCACTGTATAACTAATAACTGATGTTCCAGCACTAACACCTGTAACTAAACCAGTATTCGCATTTACTGTCGCTATTCCAGTTGAAGCACTTGACCATGTTCCTCCTGCTGTTGTATTGTCTAAGTCAGTTGTTAAACCAGCACAAACGGTTAAGGTGCCTGTTATTGAAGAAACAACAGGCAAAGGCACTACAGTAAATTTAGAAAGCGTATCATGGCAACCCGTAAGCGTATTCGTATAAGTAAATTGAGTTGTTCCACCAACCAAACCAGATACTAAACCACCATTTGTTATGGTTGCAACGGATGGAGTTGAACTAACCCAAGCTCCACCTGAAGTTGGAGATACACTTGACGAGAAGGATTCACAAATGGAATCATTTCCAACATAAGATAAGACGGGTAATGATTTAACCGTAATCGTACCGGTTAAAGTGGAATCCGCTGAGGCAGGACATGTACCAGTTGCTTTAACACTGTATGAAAAAGGCGAGCCAACCGTTGTGGTTGGAATACCGGAAATTGTAAGCGTTGGGAAGTTAAATATAAAACTTGCTCCAGCTGGTAAGCCACTTGCAGTTGCATCGGTTGCATTATAGGAAACATCATAGGTAATGTTTGTTAAGGCAGAATTTTTACAAATTGATTGAGAAGCAGTAGATGCAACAGAAGTAAGATCAATAATATTACCTGCAACAAATACTTTTTCATGTACATCATAACCATCTCCACCTGGAGGAGTATCCCCTGAATAGGTTGCAACCATTGCAAAATCATACATACCTTGCATATGCATATCAATTGTAGATGTGAAAGGTTTATAAACACCACCTAAATATGCCAACGAAACCCCAGAAAAAGTTTGACTAAATGTTTGTGTAGAATTATCCGGCGCTGTTACAAGTATGGAAATTGTTACACTTTTATTTAAAATTGCAACATTCGGTGATCCCGCATTTTTTATTTTAACACTCAATGAAGCAGCTGCATTAGGACACATATTCGTATATGGATATGGATCCCCTGTTGTATTTAGTGTTTCCACCACAAGGTTTTGTGTGTAAGAAAAGGAGCTAATTAGTAAGCACAATGTCAATAAAAACATTGCAAAATAATTAGTACTTTTTGTAGATGATGTATTGTATGAGTGTATCATAATAATCCAATTTATCTCAAATTTTATAGCGAGTCGATTCTTGTCTAACCTCCAAAAATAACATTAATTATTAAAATTATTACGAATAATAGCGAAAAGATTACCTTAACTCATCACATTAATCTATTGAATTTCATAGCTTCCAATCAAATTATCGAAAAAATAAATCTTAATCGATTTTTTTTTGTTTCAATACCGCAAAAAGGGTAAATTTGTACCGGAAAATTATTTTATTTATAATTAATCTAAATAAGGATATTTTTAAGATTCACAGCTATGATTAAAATAACGGATAACGCTAAGAAACAAGCTCTTAGATTAATGGAAGATGAAAATAAAGATGGGTATTTCATCCGAGTTGGTGTTGAAGGTGGTGGTTGTTCTGGATTGATGTATCAACTAAAATTCGACAACGAAGACAAAGCTGACGATAAAGTGTTCGAAGACAACGGTATGAAAGTGGTAGTAGATAAAAAAAGCTACTTGTACCTCATCGGAACGACACTTGATTTTTCAGGTGGATTAAATGGTAAAGGATTTGTTTTTGAAAATCCAAATGCAGGAAGAACCTGTGGTTGTGGGGAAAGTTTTTCTATCTAACGAAAAAAAGATGAGTTATACTGAAGAAGAATTAGCGAAAGATTTAGAAAATCAAGAATATAAATTTGGTTTTGTAACCAATATTGAGTCTGATCAAGCTCCAAAAGGATTGAATGAGGATATTATTCGATTCATTTCTGCTAAAAAGGAAGAGCCAACATGGTTATTGGAATATAGATTGACAGCCTTCAAAGCTTGGCAAGCCATGACAGAGCCTGAATGGGCACATGTTACGTATGAAAAACCAAATTTTCAAGACATCATTTATTATTCTGCACCTAAACAGAAGAAGAAATACGAAAGTTGGGACGATGTGGAGCCAGAAATGAAAGAAACCATGAAAAAATTGGGAATTTCCATGGATGAACAACAACGTTTGACAGGTACTAACATGGCGGTTGACTTCGTAATGGATTCTGTATCCGTAGCGACTTCATTCAAAGAGAAATTAAGTGAACTTGGAATTATTTTTTGTTCATTTTCAGATGCTGTGAAAGAATATCCTGAATTGGTCAAAAAATACATGGGAACGGTTGTTCCTCATACGGATAATTTTTATGCTGCATTAAATGGTGCGGTCTTTACAGATGGTTCTTTTTGTTACATCCCAAAAGGGGTTCGTTGTCCGATGGAATTGTCCACGTACTTCCGAATCAATGAAGGTGGAACAGGTCAGTTTGAACGTACGTTGGTTGTTGCAGACCAAGGAGCATACGTTTCGTACTTAGAAGGTTGTACTGCACCTCAGCGCGATGAGAATCAATTGCATGCTGCAGTTGTTGAATTAATCGCATT